>JACQAL010000037.1 GCA_016195025.1 Bacteroidota bacterium
CGAACTGCCAACATCAGGTTTGCGCTATGCGGGCTGACGTTTTAATTTGAAATTTGTATCTTCGTTTTGTGTTTGTAGTAGCGGACAATTTTGTATTCCAAAATCCCGCACATCGCAAACCTGAGGAGCGTTAGCAAAAACACCCAAACAACAAAAAAGACAATGCAACGTTTGACAGCAACTTTGTATCTTTACAGTAACTAATTCAAAAGACAATGAAAAAACTTTTACTCATCTCGACAGCGGTTCTCGGTTTGACAGTCGCGAACGGACAGACAAACGTAAGTGGTGGGATTTTTTCTAACACTACTTGGACAAAAGTAAACAGTCCATATATTGTTACAAGCACTGTGGTCGTTTTCCCTGGAATTATACTTACAATTCAACCGGGAGTAACAGTAAAGTTTGCAAATAACCAGCAATTGGAAATTCGGCAAGCGAAACTTATTGCTATCGGCACAGCAACTGATTCTATAACCTTTACAAGCAATGCTGTATCTCCGACAGCAGGAATTTATACGGGAATATATTTGAATGGAGATACTTTAATACCAGCATTTAATTACTGCAATATTAAATATGCTAGTTCTGGAATTAATAATAATACTCAGAGTCCTGTAACTATCAAAAACTCAAATTTTATTTTTAACCAAACTGGATTAAATAGCGATACCCTTAGTATAGATACATGTAATTTCAGGAATAATTCAAATGCAATTGTTGGAAATGGCCCTGTAAATAATTGCATTATTTCCAATAATCAAATTGGGATGTATGCTTCATCTGGGATTCCATTTTCAAAAATTACAAATTGCATTGTTGATTCTAATCAAACCGGTCTAAAGTTTATTTCCGGACCTGTGGTAAACTGTATTATTAAATACAATCAAGTCGGAATAGAATGTATCCATTATACTAATGCGAACAATTGTATTATAAAAAATAATACTAGGGGCATGGTAATGAATGCACTAATGGACACAATAAGGAATAGCATTATTGATTCAAATGTTGTAACAGGTGTTGAGATTTATGGAGGTTGGGACTGCGTTGAAAATAATTATATAGGGCATAATGGAATTGGGATAATAGATTCATCATATGATATTGCAAATTCAGCCACCACTACAAAAAATTATATTGAAAATAATAATATTGGAATCAGATTGGGGAGTGATGGAGATAAGATATTTTGTAATAGAATTTGCAATAATACTTTGTATGATTTAACCTATACAACAACCAACAATACAACTGCTGTTCATAATAATTACTGGTGCACTCCTGATTCTGCTTCAACAGAAGCCGTAATTTATGATGGATATGATGACGTAAATTATGGTTTAGTTTTCTTTATGCCTAATGATTCTGTATGCGCACCCAGTAATCCAACTTCTATAAATGAAATTACGCAAACATATTCTCTTCGTATTTTCCCAAATCCTTTTTCCACGCAGACAACTTTGCGGACAGACAATCTTTTACATAACGCAACTCTCACGGTGGACAATTGTTTCGGTCAGACAGTTGCGCAAATAAAAAACATCAACGGGCGGACAGTTACTTTCTCCCGTGACAATCTCGCAAGCGGACTGTATTTCGTTCGGCTGACAGAAGAAAACAATATCTTTGTGCTGTGGGACAGTGAAGTGCTCCGAACACCGCCACTTCTCCAACCTGGAAAACGTTACCCCACAATGCAAAAAAAACGAACCCGCGTGTAACTTTTCGACAGACAATTCTGTCATAACATTGACAACGACAGACAAACAAAACCAAAAATAAAAGACAATGAAAAATCGCTTTTACATAATCATCTGTTTACTGATTTCTGGTATTCAGACAACAGTTGCTCAGAACCCGGGCGACAGCACATTTAATTCCTCCGTCATTCACAACATCAATTTCACTTTCTCTCAACCGAATTTCTTTGACTCGCTGATGTATTACAAGCAACATGCTGATTCATTTAATCTAAGCACTCAGAATATGATGGCGGGCGTTACCATTGACGGAACACCGATTGATTCCATCGGAGTAAAGTTTAAAGGCAACTCCACTTTTGGCTGCTGCGGCAGAAAAAGACCGATACGGCTTACATTTAACGAATATGCAACGGGGAAAAAATTTGACGGGCTGACTATTTTTGAACTCAACAACATGGTGCTTGACCCTTCCTATATGCGCGAAAAACTCATGCTGGATTTTATGAACAAAAAAGGATTGCCTGCTCCGCGCTGCACTTATGCAAAAGTAAGTTTCAACGGGCAATATGTGGGTTTGTACAAAATGATTGAGCAGGTGGATAAGCAATTTATCAGCACGCACTACCACAACTGGGGAGGAAATCTTTTCAAAGGAGACCCAATGGGAACGCTCGGTTGGATGGGAAGCAATCCTGCGAGTTATTATCCTGATTATGAATTGCACTCTAACACGACAGCAAACAACTGGAGCGATTTTGTAAATCTGATTGACAACATCAACAACACGCCCGCTGCAAATTTTTACGATACGCTGGAAACAAATCTGAATACAACGCCTATCATTAAACAATGGGCTGCACGAAACCTTTTTGTTGATTTGGATTCTTACTTTCATTCTCCGCACAATTATTATTTGTACCACAACACCGTTACAAATAAGTTTGAATGGAACACATGGGATGTAAGCGTGTCGTTCGGATTTTATTTTTGGCCCGAAGATTCAGTTGAGAAGGTAAGTATTTTGATGTCCAACGGACCTCCTTTAACAACCAGAATGCTTGCCAACAACACCTACAAAACAACTTACCTGAATACAATTTGTGATTACTTGGATTACCTCGACACTACTGTAATGTCTCCTATCATTGACAGTATTGCAAATGTAATACGCCCGAGCATTTATGCAGAGCCGGATTCTAACCAAATGTTTCAGGAAAATATTTTTGAGGGTGGAATTGATACTTCCACGTATCATTTACCATTACCTCCTCCCATGAATAATGCTGATATTCCCGGTTTAAAAAAATTTATCATTAATAGAAGAGCGAATGTCATCAGCCAACTTGCTTTGCTTCCTTTTATCTGTACGAATGGAGTAAATGATTTGTCTGGTATTAATATTAATATCGCGATTTATCCCAATCCCTTTTCAACACAGACAACTTTGCAAACAAACAATCCTTTTCATAATGCAACTCTCACGGTGGACAACTGTTTCGGGCAGACAGTTAAACAAATAAAAAATATCAACGGGCGGACAGTTGTTTTCTCCCGCGACAATCTCGCAAGCGGACTGTATTTCGTTCGGCTGACAGAAGAAAACAAAACCATCGCAGTAGACAAATTAGTAATCACAAAAACTTTTACTCATCTCAACAACAGTTATCGGCTTGACCGCTCACACATTCGGACAACATCTGGGCTTGACATTTGAAGACGCAAAAAAACAAGCAATATCAATTCAACATTTAGACAGCGTTTATAAAAGTGCAATACATGTTGATACTTCACAAGCAGTTTTCAAGACAGACAAAGAACAAGAAAATATGCAAAAGGAATACATCCAACTTTTACAGGGCTTTGGAAAATTTCTTTCAACAAATAATTTCACATGGGACAAACCGACACGGTGCTTCAACAGAATTTACTTTAACTCTGACGGAACAATAGATTATTTTCTATTCAACTTTCTAGGCAAGACAGCAGAGGACAAACCATCTGAAGAAAAACAAAAAGAATTTCAGCGACTATTAAACCTTTTTATTAAGGACTACAAATTTCCGCTGACAGCAAAAATAAAATTCGCACAGTGCAGTCCGACAACTTATATGCCTAAAAAATAACATCGGTACCGTTTCGCTCGGCAGACAGAAAAAGAAACACTAACAATTAAAACTTAAATACAATGGACAAATTTCAACACTTACAAGAAACATTAGCGTGGCTTATGCCCGTAATTATCATCGTTGCTCTTTGGGAAGGAGTTTGGAAATTAATTGCAATGTGGAAAGCGGGACGGAACAATCATCTTGCTTGGTTTATTTGCATTGCACTTATCAACACAATCGGAATTTTACCAATCGTTTATATTTTAATGCACAGAAAAAAATCAGAGACAGAAAAAGCAACCGTATAACTTGACAGCAGACAGTTTCGGCTCGACAACTTTTTCTCGCTGACAGTTGTGTTTGTTCATCATACTAAACTATGATAGTTGAAGCAGAGATAACCATAAACGGAACAAACGCAGCGGTGTGGACAGTCATCACTGACATCCGAAGCGCTCCGGAAATCATAAGTGGAGTAGAAAAGATTGAGATACTCAACGAACCTGCAAGCGGACTTGCAGGGCTAAAATGGCGGGAGACCCGAATGTATTTCGGAAAGCCCGCTGCTATAGACAAATGGATTACTGATGCTGTTGAAAATAAATTCTACAAAACAAGAGCGGAAATGGATGGATTTATATTCTTAACTACCATGACTATTTCCGGGAGTGGCAACAGCATGAGATTAACGAGTTCTCATGAAACCCAATCGCAAGGTATCATTGCAAAGATAAAATCTCTCCCAATGATTTTTTTCAGAGGAATGTTGAAAAAGGCAATCCTGCAAGACCTGAATGATATTAAGACAACAGTTGAACATAAATGACAACTTTACACGCAGACAGCATTGCAAGTTCAAGTGCTCCTTTAAAAAATTTCACCAACTTTCCTGCAACTTTCTTATTTTTATTGCGTAGTATTGCGCAGTTGTATTCAGTTCATTCATTAATTTATTACCCATGAAAAAAGTTTTACGCTTTCTTTTAAAAACTCTCCCTCTTTCCCTCTCTTTCAGAAAGAGAGGGATGTCCGCAGGACAGGGTGAGTTCCTTGCGCTCTCCATTTTATTTATTGCAGTTTGCGGAGGTGCAAATGCACAAATCGGGTGGGTGCAAAAAACAAATGTTGGCGGTCAGGTAAGAAGTTCGCCCATTGCATTTTCAATTGGTAGCTATGGCTACCTTGGAACGGGTGACAATAATAGCGGCAATAATAATTTCAATGACTTCTGGCAATACGACCCGTCTGCTAATAGCTGGACACAAAAAGCAAACTTTGCTGCAGCGGCAAGGAAAGGCGCTGTGGGATTTAGCATCGGCAATTACGGATATGTAGGATTGGGCTGGGATAATTCAAATTATTATTCTGATTTCTGGAGATACGACCCCTCTTCTGATTCGTGGACACAAAAAGCAACCTTCAGTGGAACAGCAAGAAAATATGCAGCCGGATTATCGAACGGAACCTATGGTTATGTGGGAGCGGGCTCAGATGGAAGTTCTTTCTATAACGACTTTTGGCAGTATGACCCTGGAGCGAACAGCTGGACTTCGAAAACAAATTTTGGTGGCGCTGCAAGATATAAATCCATTAAATTTTCTATGAACGGCAATGTGTACATTGGATTAGGATATGACGGAAGTACTAGTTACAATGATTTGTGGATGTACACTCCGGCATCAAATAGTTGGGTATCAAAAGCAAATTTTCCTGGAAACGCCCGCCAAGGTGCAATTTGTCTTTCCACCGGTCCCTATGGGTATTGCGGACTTGGATATGACGGAAGTAATTATTACAATGACTTCTGGAAATATAATCCTACTACTGATAGTTGGAGTTCGGTTACAAGTTTTCCCGGACAAGCAAGGATTGATGCAGTAGGATTTTCAATCGGAAATACAGGATACGTGGGAACCGGATATTACATGGGAACTTATTATAATGACTTTTGGGCATATTTCACTACCGATGGAAATGCCGTTTCAGAGATAGATAATGAAAATACCATATCTGTTTCCCCCAATCCCACGAGCGGAACTTTTCAAGTGAGAAGTGAGAAGTTAGAAGTGAGAAGTATTGACATATATAATGTGCAGGGAGAAAAAGTTTACGGTCTGCAGTTTCCAGTTTCCAGTTCAACAACCGTAAACCGAAAACAGGAAACTGTAAACCTTTCTGACAAGCCCAGCGGAATTTATTTTCTTCAAGTAAAAACAACAGAAGGAATCGTGAACAAGAAACTTATCATTAATAAATAAATCACAATGTTGAACTCAACTAACAATAAAAAAGAAAGAGTGAAATCCCGATTTGTATCGGGGAAAAAACTTTACTCAATTATTTTTATTGCAACTACCAGCATAGCCGCAACTGCGCAAACCTGGCAATGGGCGCAGGGAGCCGGAGATATTCTTAACGAGAGAGGATTCAGCATACGCAATGACGCAAGCGGGAACTCCTATGTTACGGGCATGTTCTATTCCCCTTCCATTACTTTCGGAAGTTTTACTCTGAACAATGCTGACAATGCCGGCAACACTCCCGATGTTTTCGTAGTGAAATACGATGCTTCAGGCAATGCACTATGGGCGCAATCGGCTGGCGGACTTAATAATGATAATGGGTTTTCTGTTTTTCCCGATGCAAGCGGAAATGTGTATGTTACCGGAAACTTCAGCAGTTCATCCATCACTTTTGGCAGCACTACCCTGATAAATGCTTCCACCAGCGGCACTCCTGATTTTTTTCTCGTCAAATACGATGCCTCATCAGGTAATGTGCTTTGGGCAAAAAGAGCGGGAGGAACTGATTATGATGATGGGCTTGCGGTTTGCACCGATGCGAGCGGCAACGTATATGTGGCGGGAGATTTTTCCAGTACATCCATTACTTTTGGAAGCACTACATTGACTAACACCGGTTCTGCAGGCAGCGGAGAAATTTTTCTTGCTAAGTACGATGCTTCGGGCAATGTGCTTTGGGCAAAATCGGCAGCAGGTTCAGGAAACGATGATGAATACGGAATCAGTACCGATGGAAGCAACATTTATATCACAGGCGCCTACTCAAGTTCAACACTTAGTTTTGGAAGCAACAGCATAACAAACGCAGGAAGTCAAAATATTTTCATTGCTAAATACGATGCTTCGGGTAATGCGCTCTGGGCAAAATCAGCCGGAGGAAATATAAGCGATTTCGGAACAGCCATAAGCGCAGCCGCAGGAAATGTTTACATCACCGGATATTTCAGCAGTTCAACCGTAACTTTCGGCAGCACTTCGCTGACCAATGCCGGGGGTGAAGATATATTCATCGCGAAGTACGATGCATCGGGCAATGTGCTTTGGGCGAAAAAAGCAGGGGGCTCTTCTGTAGATGATGGATTGGGAATAATGGCTGATGCAAGCGGCAATGCTTTCATTACCGGAGTTTTCGGAAGCACCACTATTACTTTTGGAAGCACTTCGTTAACCAATGCAGGCAGTTACGATATTTTTGTTGCTAAGTACGATGCTTCCGGAAATGTTGTTTGGGCAAAAGGTGCTGGCGGAACGAACGATGATTTTTCTTACAGTGTAAGCATAAACAGTTCCAATCTTTTTATTACAGGAGATTTCAGAAGCCCTTCCCTTGCTTTCGGGAGCACCACATTGACCAATGCCGGAGGCGAAGATGTTTTCACTGCGAAGTTGAGCGGCATTTCGGCTGTGGAGGAAAATAATTTTGAGAATGAAATCACTGTGTATCCCAATCCAACAAGCGGAAATTTTGAAGTGAGAAGTGAGAAGTTAGAAGTGAGAAATATTGAAATATATAATGTGATGGGAGAAAAAATGTATTCATCAACTGTAAACAGGAAACAGGAAACTGTAAACCTGAGCGCATCGAACGGAATTTATTTTCTTCAACTGAAAACAGAAAATGGAATCGTGAACAAAAAACTTATCATTAATAAATAAAATACAATGAAAAAACTTTACGCAATTATTTTGATTGCTGTCATTGTGAGCGCAGCGAAGCAATCTTATGCGCAGGATACTTTTTCAATCTGCGCTTTCGATTCTGCAACCGGGCAGGTTGGAAGTGCGGGCGCCACCTGCATCAAAAGTCCTACAGTAAGCGCTATTATAATCAGCGATGTTCATCCCGGTATTGGAGTGGTTCATACGCAGGCATATTATTATTCCCAGAATCAGAATTACGCCAAATCCCTTATGAACATGGGATTGATGCCGCAACAAATTATTGATTCCCTAAAGAAGCATGATGTTCTCAATGATTCTACAAGACGTCAGTATGGAATAGTGGACATGGTGCATAAACTTACCGCTCAATTCACAGGCGCCAATTGCGATACTTTCAAGAATCATATTCATGGACCTTATTATTCAATACAAGGCAATACTTTGCTCGGACAGCAAATACTTGATTCGATGCAATCGCGGTTTTTAAACACACAGGGAACTCTTGCCTGCCGGCTGATGGCGGCTTTGCAGGGAGCCAAAGTAATTGGAGCGGATAACCGTTGCATATCCTACGGTGTTTCCACTTTTTCTGCTTTTATCCGCGTAGCAAATTCAAGTGATAGTGCCGCAGGTCCGTATTTTCTTGACAAGACCGTAAATACCTATCCTCCTAATGCACCGGCTTACACTGAGCCGATAGATTCGCTGCAGAAACTTTTTAATAATTGGGGAGGATGCAGCGCTTTTTATGTTTCTTCTCTTACACAACAGGGAGGCATAAAGATATTTCCTAATCCAGCCAGTGGAGTAGTTAATGTGCAAATGAGTGGTCCGTCAGCTGACGGAGTGCAAATAGAAATCTATAATGTAATAGGAGAGCGGGTGTATTCAGAATCTGTCATCGGTCGTCAGTCATCCGTCATCCGTCTTGATGCTCCCAGCGGAATTTATTTTCTGCAAGTTAAAACAAGCGAAGGAATAGTGAACACAAAAATAATCATCAATAAATAAAAACAATCAAATCATTTTTTTATGAAAAGAACATCTTTACTCGCAGCAATTTTATTATCTTTTACTTTTTCTTCACAGGCGCAATCATGGTCTCATGCAGGAACCTGGGTAAACAGTTCTATTGAATGCCTGAAATCCTACAACGGAACTTTATATGTGGGCGGTAACTTTACGGGCGTGGGCACTATGTCGTGGAATTGCAGCTTCAGCGCCATGTGGGATGGCACCACCTTATCTCCCTACTACGACTCAAATCTTGGCGGGCTTGATTTCTCCTGCTTTGCCGTTCACAACTCAACTCTTTTTACCGGAGGCGCTTTTCAAATCGGTTCGTTTGGCGCATCGGAAGTAGCGGAATGGACAGGCACTGCGTGGGATGACCCCACAGGCGCTTATGCATTAAACTCGAACGTATATGCCTTGCAGTCATTCGGAGGAAATTTATATGCAGGCGGATATTTCACTACCTATAATTCAACCAACTATAATCATATTGCCGTGAATAACGGTTCGGGTTATTCTACGGTGGGCAGCGGATTTGATGCTTCGGTATTTGCACTGACGGTATATAATGGTTCGCTTTATGCAGGCGGAGGATTTACAAATTCAGGTGCAACCGCTGTAAATCATATTGCAAAATGGAACGGCAGTTCCTGGCAGCCGCTCGGAACAGGAGTGAACGGAACAGTTAAAGGCATGGCAGTGATGGGAACTGATTTATATGTTATCGGTTCTTTCACGCAGGCGGGTTCTGTGGCGGTAAACAATATTGCAAAATGGAATGGCACCGCATGGTCAGATGTGGGAGGAGGCATAACAAATGTTCTCAACGGGGTGCGCTCAATTTTATCTTACAATAATTATATTTATGTGGGCGGAGATTTTACAAAAGCAGGAAACGTAACGGTGCAAAATGTGGCGGCATGGAATGGTTCTTCGTGGTCGGCTCTCGGAAGCGGAGTGCCCAACATGGTAAACGCACTTGAAATTTTTAACAACACCCTCTATGCCGGTCCTTTTGCTTTTGCGAATGACACCAACTGGGTGTGGAAGTTTTCCTCGCTGGGCGGAGTGAATGAAACGGAAATTGAAAACTCAATATCTGTTTTTCCAAATCCCTCAAACGGAAATTTCATTTTGACTTCTGAAATAACAAAAGGAGAAATAACAATTTATAATGTGCAGGAAGAAAAAGTGTATTCATCAACCGTAAACAGGAAACAGGAAACTGTAAACCTGAGCGCATCGAACGGAATTTATTTTCTTCAACTGAAAACAGAAAATGGAATCGTAAATAAGAAAATAATCATTAATAAATAACTGATTGCAAACAATAGATGGAATTTTTATTTCTCCTTGTATTTACAATCATCTTCGTTTCATTGTTTTTTCTTTAGGGTTTCTATTTCTTCTTTCAATAATTTAAGTTCTGCCTTCAATTGTAAATTTTCCTGCTTTAGTTTTTTTATGGCTGATTCCTCCCTGTATGTGTTCGGATACTGTGCTTCCTGTTCGTAACGCAAAAGTGTATTCATTCCGCCATTGAGTTTGAATGCCCGCTCCTGCTCCTGAAGTTTATTGTATTCGCTGGTTGTCATTGTTTGCGCAAATAAAGAGGCAGCAGACGCAGCAGCTATTATTAGGAGTATATTTTTTTTCATTGCTGTAAGTTTTTCATATTCATTACAATTATCACGCCATTAATCCCTTACCTTTATAAAAAAATTTTCTATGAAGAAGTTAATTTTATTTTCCCCGCTCGTTCTTCTGTTTTCTTTTGCACTTGCAGAATCAGAAACCGATTCGCTTGAAAAAAGTGCAAACGCTGGCGTGCAGGATACTGGCACAGTGAACGCGCTCAATCTTCTCTGCAAAAAAAACTGGAGCAGCGAAGAAGAAAAAGCGCTCGGCTACGGCAACCGCGCGCTTGCGCTCGCGCAAAAAATAAATTATAAGAAAGGCGAAGCGCAGGCGCTGAATAATCTGGGAGTGAGTTATTACAACTTCAGCGAGTACGACAAAGCACTCGATGAACATTTCAAAGCGCTCGCAATCCGCAAAACGCTCGGAGATAAAAAAGATATTTCTTCTTCGCTGAACAATATCGGCAACGCCTACGATGGCATGAGCGATTACCTGCACGCCCTTGACTTTTTCAAACAGGCGCTGCACCTGAAAAAAGAAATTGATGACAAGAAAGGAATTGCAAACATTTCGAACAACATCGGCAACCTGTATTATTCGCAGGGAAATTATTACAAAGCGCTGGCTTATTTTTTTGACGCGCTGCAAATTTACGAAGAGCAGGAAGAACTGTCGGTGGCGCACGCCAATGTGCTGCACAACATCGGGAATGTTTACAAAGAACAGAAAGACATAAAGAACGCACTTGCATATTACGAAAAAGGGTTGAAGATGCGCGAAGATATGGAAGACGAGCAGGGTGTTGAAGTTTCTTACAATGCCCTGGCGGCACTTTATCTCGCTTCAGCCGTGCAGCAAAAAAATTCCACGTTTGCCGGACAGGATTATTCCAGCGCCAAAGAATATTTTACCAAAGCCATTGCCATTCAGGAAAAAATTGAAGACAAAACAAACATGGCAATCGCGTTAAATAATCTCGGAATAATTTACATGCACGAAGGAAATTACGACAGAGCGCTGCAGGAAAGTTTTGCCGCCCTTCAACTCAGCGGAGAGATTGGCGATAAATCAACCGAAGCCATTTCGCTCGGAAGCATTGCCGATGTGTATCATGAAAAAAATGAAATCAATAAATCCATCGAGTACGCAAACAAAGCGCTCGCGCTGGCGGATAGTTTGCGCATTCTGGAAGAAATAAAAAATTCACATCTCATGCTCAGCACTAATTACGATTCACTGAAACAATTCGACAAATCTGTTTTTCATTATAAACTTTACGTAACCTACCGCGATAGTTTACTCAATGCGGAGAACGCAAAGCAAATGGCAAATGTTCAACAGAAATACGAATCGGAAAAAGAACAAGTGGAAGAAGAGCGCGCCAAAGAACAGCAAGAAGCGGAACTGGAGCGCAAAGAGCAGGCGCAGTACCTCGTTATTTTTTCCATCATCATTCTGCTCGCCCTGTTCATTGTCATTGCAAGCCACCTTCAACTCTCGGTCCGAACCATTGACTTTGCCGCGTTCGTAGGCGTGCTTTTATTTTTTCAGTTCATCGAAGTGCTGCTTCATCCCTACATCATAAAATATGTGCACGGGCTGCCGATTATTTTTATCTGCATCAACATTGCGCTCGCTTCGGGTTTAAAACCCATTCATCATTTGCTTGAAAAAAGTTTGGTAAAAGTTTCGCATACCATCAGCCATAAGCGAATGCAGAAAGTCAAACAGAAAGAAGATGAAGAGCGAAGACGAATGGAAGAATTAAAACTGAAACGCATGCAGGAACGGATGGCGAAAGCAAACGAAAACAATCCGGAAAAAAATGGCTGAGTTTTTTATTTTCATTCGGAGAATCACCGTAGAAATCTTTTTTTATCCGCGCATTGATATTTAATTATCTTCACCGCGCTTAAATTTTTTTTATGTCGATGCGGGAAAAAAAAGGAGGGCGTCCGCCCACAAAGCCGGCTGTATTAAAAGATGGATTTTATATTGAAGTGCGCAACCGCGGCACCGACCCCGGGATGGGAGTAAAAATATGGAAAGCCACCAAAGAAGAAATGCTGCAGGCAGCTCAGGAATACCGCAAAACAAAACTTGTGATTATTCTCGGAGAATACCAAAACGGTGAGCCGCTGCATCCAATAGAAAAAAAATAATTCCCTACTTTTTATTATTCGGCTTTGAACTGCTGCCGCCTTCGGGAGTGAGCATGATATTTTTTTCAACCTGCGATTTGAAGGAACTTTTTCCGAGTATTTCTATTTTTTCGCTGTAAGGAAGATAGCCGGGAATTTCGGTGTTGATAGAAAATTTTCCGGGCGGAAGAATGATTACATATTTTCCTGAATTGGGATTCGGCATGTAACTTCCGAAATCATCACCTGAATTCAAATCGGCAACAGAAATAAAAACGTGCGTGGAATCAACCGGCTTGGAAACATCAGCGCTTCGCACTTTTCCGGTAACCACCGTATAATCTGGGTCAACATCTATAAAATCCAGGCGGTAAATATCCAAATCGCCCAAGCCGTCTTTTCTGCGAATGGAAATGTATCCGTATTTTCCGTTTGCCGAAACGCGGAAGTTCATATCATCCTGCGTGCTGTTGATGGGATAGCCAAGATTTTTTGCATCGTTGAAAAGATTTTTTTTGTCATCGTACTTTGCGAAAAAAATATCATAGCCGCCCATGCTCGTGTGCCCCATGGAAGAAAAGTAAAGCGTTTTTCCATCGGGAGAAATATTCGGGAAGTCCTCGTTGTAAGGCGTGTTGATTTCTTCTCCGAGATTTTGCGCAGGACCCCACTTTCCGGTAGGCAATCTGCGGCACACATAAATATCGGAACCGCCAAAACCTCCCGGGCGCGTGCTCGCAAAATAAATGGCGTTGCCGTCTGCCGTAATCGAAGCGGCAATTTCCTGCCCGCGCTGCGAATTAATTTGTTCATCAAGCAGGATGGGCTCTTTGAAATTTTTTGCCTTGTCGCATTTTGAAATATAAATATCTCCGCTTCCCTGGAAATTATCATAGTAGATGAGCAAGTAATCACCGCTGGCGGAAAGCCCCACCGCTTCTTCTTCTCCATCCATGGTGTTCACCACTCTTCCCAAAAGTTTTGTTTTGGTGAATTGTCCGTCCTTCACCCGCGAAATATAAATGTTGGACGTCCACGAGCCATCCGGATTTTGCCACGAGCCCGATTCGGGGCGCTTGCTGTTGAAAATGATGAACGATTCATCGGCAGGAACGAAGGGAAAATAATCGGGATATTCCGAATTGATGTTCTTCCCGAGGTTTTCAAAGTTTACATTCACCGGGTATTTCATCAGTTCTTTTGCGTTCAGGCAATACTGCGCTTCCAGTTCCAAATCTTTCATATTCTCCGCGCTGCCTTTGCCTTCCTTTTTATATTCATTCAGCATTTTAATGGCATCGTCAAACTTATAAGCGTAGAGATACGCGCGCCCGAGCAAATATTTTGTTTCGGGCTCGGAAGTTTTATCTTTTATTTTCTCAAGATAGGAAATGGCTTTTGTTTTATCTATGTCGGTATTGATGTAGCAAACTCCTATGCGGTAATTGTATTTTTCGTTCTCCGGTTCTTTTTTTATGAGAATGAGATATTCATCGAGCGCGTATTCAAAATTTCCGCTCTTGAAATATTCTTCTGCCGCCTTCGGGTCTCCGGTGGCTTTGGGTTTTTTCGGCTGGGCATTCTGCGCAACAACCAATGACAAGTGACTAATGACTAATAAACTGATTATAATAAAACGCATGACAATTGAATAGAAAGCAAATATAAATTAAAAAAGAATTCACGAAAGAAAATTACTATGCCGGTGCTGCCTGCCGCATTATCACTTTTCGGGTGTAACCTTTTTCAGCTGTTTGTTCTTTAAAGCCAATTGAAAAATTAAAAACGGATAAAGAACGCTCCATACTGCTGCTACATAAACCACCAATCTGTCTCCTGCCCAGTAAGTTATTCCTGATGAATACAGAATATAAAACAGCATGAGTCCGCTTAAAAAAATAAAATGTGATTCCAAATTACTCTTGCTGAAATTTTTTATTAAATAATAAATCCATAAAAATGTCATGATGAGATGAATATAAAAAATAAAATTGTGGTTAGTATTTTCTGTCCATTTTGACAAGGAGTAATTTGTTTTACGGTCTATGTAAGGATTCCCTTGCTTGAGGTTCTCCGTGATATTATCCCAATAAACTTCTATTGTTTCACAAGGATGAAAAAACAGATAACTGACGATTTCCGCATTACTAAGTTGCGATGCTTTTTCTTTTAAACCGGCATGTATGCTATCTGGCAACTCATTGTAACTTTGATTAAAAGTATCAGTTACAAAAAAATTTACCTTTTTATAAAAATAGTAACGTAAATTATAATCTCCAATTTCTGTACTTGAAAATGTATTGTGTTTAGTTTTATTAATCGCTTTTTGAATAATTACCGGGGAACTTGCAATTATGATTAAGAAAATTTGCAGAGGATGACGTATGATTGATTTATAATTGATGATAAAAAAAGCTATCAACCAAAAATACCAGCATATCTGAAATACCGGTCTTATAGTTGCTAACACAGAAATTATAATTGTCAAACTCAGGCAAAGAACAGGTTTTTGATTTTTCTTGTGAGCCATTGACAATAAATACATAAAAAGTGTTAGAAAGAAAAAAGCAGCAACTTCAGTAAGTGCATGTGCAGTATACACAATCAGTGAAATGTTTGAAACTGCAAACAAAAAGGAAACCGTAGCCAAATCTTTCCGCCCTGTTATTCTCAAAGCTGTTTTAAAAATAAAAATACTTCCTGAAATCCAAAATAAAAACTGAAAAATCCATGTTCCATAAAAGCCAAGCAATTTGGTTGATATCAAAATAATCAGAGGGTAAAAAAATGTTCTGTATGGGTTGCAATAATCAATTTTACCTGACAGCCAGTCGGCATACTCTTTATATTCTAAAGAATCTCCCGTAGAGAAAAGTGAGTTTTTTATAAAGTCAATCCCTCCAAGTTCATAGAGAATATAAAAATAAAATATAGTTGCAATTGCACTTAGTGCTAAAAGCAACCGGCTTTTTTCAAGTATTTGTTTAACACTAAACCGCATGTGATTTTAATTCGTTTTTTAATGACAGTGCTTCCGTTAGTTGAAGGTTCACCTTCGTCCGATTATTTTTTGCAGGTTTAACCTACATTCATATTGAAGCGAAGATACAATCTCCACGGAACGGGTCAATCATTATTGCTTCATACAATCACAACTTTACTTCCGCGTATTTTCAAAAACTATTTACATTTGTACGAATTCAAAAATCGCATATATGAAACGGCTGTTTCCCTATTTCCTTCTATCCTTCTATTCTTATATTCTTTCCGCGCAGGACACGGTGAGAGTTTCCACGCTGGCGGGGCTGGATGTTACTGCTGAAAAATTATACAACAGCGGCATCAGCAAATTTTCTGCGAAGGATTACAACGGAGCCATCAATGATTTCACGCAGTCCATTTCCGTGAATCCGAATTTTTACAAAGCATATTACAACCGCGGGGTTGCGCGCATTGAACTCAAAGATGTGCAGGGCGGCATTGCCGATTTCACGCAGGCAATCACGCTCTCGCACGATTCCTGTGCCGATTGTTATTTCAGCCGCGCGCAGGCAAAATATTCACAGGGAAGCAAAACCGAAGCGGCAGAGGACTACGGAAAAAATATAAAGATGAATCCGAACAATGCGCAGGCATATTATTACCGCGGAGGAATTTTATTTGAAATCAAAGAATATAAAAGCGCGAGCGAGGACTTTGACCAGGCAATCAAACTCAAACCCGATTACGCCTACGCTTACAATGACCGGGGCAGCGCCAAGCGCGAACTGGAAGATTACACAGGCGCGGCTGCCGATTATAAAAAAGCAACCGAACACAAACCCGACATGGCATTTGCCTATTCAAATCTTGGAAGCATGTTGAGAAAGAAAGGCGATTTCAAAGGAGCGGTTGCTGCGTATGATAATGCAATAAAAGTAAAAGAAAGTTATCTCGTTTACAACAACCGCGGCAGCGCAAAATACGATGCCGAAGATTATCCGGGCGCCATTGAAGATTTTTCAAAAGCAATTAAACTGAAAACCGATTACGCGCTGGCATACAACAACCGCGGAGCGGCAAAGTTCAGGCAAAAAGATTTCAAAGGAGCGATTGACGATTACGATAAAGCCATTCAGTACAACAGCAAATATGCCTATGCATTTCTGAACCGCGGAATGGCGAAAGAATTAATCCGCGACCAGAACGGAGCGTGCAAGGACTGGGAAGCAGCCGTGAATCTTGGCGTGGAGCAGGGAAAAAATTATTTGCAGGATTGTAAAAAATAGCAGGCAGCAGGCAATAAGCAGCAGGCAGTTGGCAAAAAGTAAAAAAGAAGAAATCGAAATGAAACAAATTGCAGCGAAAGGATTTTTAAAAATCACTTTTCTTTTTCTGTTCGCATTATTCTTTTATCCATTTGAATCTGCATTCTGCCAGAAAGATGTTCAGAAAAAAGGCGATGAACTGTTCAAAGCGGGCACGCTATGGTATGCAAAGGCGCTCGATTATTATCTGAAAGCAAGTGAGTCAGACCCCGACAATGCAGAGTTGAATTATAAAATCGGAGTATGCTATCTTTATTCTTCTTTCAAACTAAAATCAATTCCCTATCTTGAAAAAGCCAAACAAGCCAATCCTGCGGTGAATGATAAATTATATTACTATCTCGGCTATGCGTATCACCTGAGCATGCAATGGAGCAAAGCCATTGACTATTATTCCGATTTTAAAAAGCGCGCGGAAGGAACCGAAGATGTAAAAACACTCGACCCCGATAAAAAAATTCAGGAATGCAACAGCGGCATTGAACTGATGAAAGACACGCTGCGCTTTAAAAAACTTCCCGACTCGCTCAAGTATCATGTGGAAAATATGGGTCCCGAAATAAATTCCGAATACCAGGATTATGCTCCGGTGATTTCAGCCGATGAATCGGTGCTGCTGTTCACTTCCAAAAGAGCCAGCACCACAGGCGGAGGAATTGACCCCGACAACGGAAAATACTACGAAGATGTTTACATTTCTCATTTCGAAAACGGAAAATGGACCGAAGCGAAAAATGCTGGCGACCCGATTAACCGCTACAACGCGCACGATGCCACCTGCGGGCTTTCTGTTGACGGACAAAAATTATATCTCTACATTGACGATACCTACAGCGGCAGCGGAAATATTTATGAAGCCGCTCTGAACGGAAACGAATGGACTGAACCTAAAAAACTTCCTTCGGCAATCAATTCGCGCTACCACGAATCATCGGCAAGTTTGGCGCCCGATGGAAAAACACTTTACTTCTGCTCGCAAAATACGAAAGACAACAAAGGGCTTGGCTCGCACGATATTTTCAAGTCGGTGAAAAATGAAAAAGGCGAATGGAGCGAAGCCGAAAATTTAGGAGCGGTGGTGAATACCGAATACGATGAGCGCACCGTGTTCATTCATCCCGATGGAAAAACGCTTTACTTCAGTTCGAACGGGCACACCACCATGGGCGGATACGATTTGTTCAAATCGGTTTACAACGATTCCGCCAGGCAATGGTCAAAGCCCATGAATCTCGGCTACCCGGTAAACTCTCCCGACAACGATGTGTTCTTCGTGGTTTCCGCCAGCGGAAAACATGCTTACTACTCTACCATTCGTCCCGATGGCTATGGCGAGCAGGATATTTATAAAATCACGCTTCCTGCCGATACCACCGTTTACCTCACGCTTGTAAAAGGAAATGTTACCGATGAAAGCAATAATCCCGTTGGCTCGAAGGTGGAAATTTACGACAACAAAACCGGAAAATTAATTTCAACTCAGGAATCAAACAGCGCCACCGGAAAATTTCTGGTATCGCTTCCTTCGGGAAAAAATTACAAGATGAAAGTAACCGCAAAAGGATACGAAGATTACACGCAGGACTTTAATATTCCCAAAGGAGAAAAGTTCAAGGAGATGGACGTGAACATAAAACTCAAGCGCAGGGAACAGATTGTGGATATTGAAGGCGAAGTGAAAGATGAAAAAGGAAATGCGCTGAAAGCAAAAGTTGAAATTGTGAACAACGCAACCGGTGAAGTGATTGTGAAAACCACTGCCGATAAACTCGGAAAATATCTTTCCAAACTCAAGGGCGGAAAAAATTATGGTATGACCGTTTCCGCAGACGGATATTTGTTCCAGTCCATCAATCTTGATATTCCTCCTGACAAAGACAAAATAAAAATTCCTTCCATCGTGCTGAAAAAAATTCATGCGAATGCAAATATCGTTTTGAATAATATTTTCTTTGATTACGATAAAGCATCGCTTCGCCCCGATTCAAAACCGGAATTGCAGCGCGTGGGCGGAGTTCTGAATGATAATCCTTCCATGAAAATTGAAATCTCCGGCCACACCGATAACAAAGGTTCCGCCACCTACAACCTGAAACTTTCCGAAGCGCGCGCAAAGTCGGTGATTGATTACCTGATTTCAACAGGCGTGAGCAAAAACAGGTTGTCGTACAAAGGATATGGATTTTTAAAACCAATCGCATCGAACGATACGGAAGAAGGAAGGCAGCAAAACCGCAGAACAGAATTTAAAGTAACCGCCATTGACGAAACTTCTGTTTCAACTTCCGCAACGGGAACGGAAACCACTGCACAAACAAATACTACAACACAGCAAACCATGGAATCGAAAGTGCCCGCTGAATTTAAAGTGGCGGATAAAAACAGTGACGGAAAAATTTCTGCCGATGAAATTGTGGCGGTGATTGACGGCTTCTTTGACGGCACCAATGATTACACCACTGAAAAAGTTCACCGGCTGATTGATTATTTCTTTGAACAATAATCTGCGAAAAACGAATCTGTACGGATATACGAAATGTGGATTTTTAAAAAAACAGCTTCTCTGAATTTTTGCAGTTTGCTTTTCCTTGCCTGCTGCTTACTGCCTACTGCCAACTCTTTTTCTCAGTCCATTGAAGAACTGGAAGCAAAATTAAAATCCGCTTCTGCCGAAGACAAACCGGGAATTCTCAACCAACTTTCGGAAGCGTATCAGAAAACCAACACGGACAAAAGCATTGATTATGCCGAGCAGGCGCTGAAAGCCGCGCGCAAATTAGACGATGCCGATGGAGAAACAGGCGCACTGATTAATCTCGGGGATGCCTACACCTCAAAAAATAATTCAAAGAAAGCCATTCAGAATTACAAAGAAGCAATAAAAATTTTTGACCAGTACAACACGCCCGTATCTTCCGCCTATCTCTGGAATAAAATTGCCGATGTATATGTGAGCGGGCAAAGTTACGATGACGCGCTCGCTGCCGATGCAAAAGCGCTCGAACTGTTCAACAAAGTAAAAACCAAAGAAGGAAAAGAAGGAATGGTGAATATGAATATTGAAATCGGAGATATTTATTTCAGGCAGAAAAAATATGAGAACGCGCTTCCGTACTACAAGCAGGCGCTGAGCACGTATGAAAATTCAAATGACGCGCGCGGGCAGGCAACCATTCTTGAAAAAATAGGAACCACTTACAACAACTGGGGAAATTACGATGAAGGTTATCTTTTTCTCAACCGCGCCTATGAACTTGCGAAGAAAAATAATCTCGCTTCCATTGCCAGCCGCATAGAGCCCAACCTGGAAAAGGCAAAGAACAATCGAAGCAAGTATGAACAAAATAAATCCGCTTTCGCCACAAAGCAGGAACAGGAAACAAAGCAGCAAATCAATTCGCTTGCAGCGCAAAATGCAAAAACGCTGGAAGAAATTGAAAAACTCAGTTACGAACAACAGGCATCCGCGTTAAAAATAAAAGCGCAGGGAGACGAGTTAAAAAATAAAAAACTCGAAGCCGAAATCGAATCCAGAAAAAATGAAAACCTGCTGAAAGAAAGAGAACTTATTGATGCGCAGGTGAAGCAGCAAAAATTAATTATATGGGGAGGAATCGGTTTTTCAGCGCTGGGGCTTTTGCTCACCCTCTTTGTTTTTAATGCCTATCGGAATAAAAAGAAAGCGAACGAAGTGCTGCGCCAGAAAAATGACATCATCTACAAACAAAAAGAACAGATAGAACAAAAAAATATTCTGATTACCGACAGCATTGATTACGCCAAAAATATTCAGGAAGCTATTCTTCCTCCTGCCGGCATGCTGAAAAAATATTTTCCGCAGTCCTTCATTCTTTACAAGCCGAAAGATATTGTGAGCGGAGATTTTTACTGGATGCACGAAGAAAAAACAAACGGAAGTTTTTACATTGCCGCTGCCGACTGCACCGGGCACGGAGTTCCGGGCGCCTTCATGAGTTTGCTCGGATTCATCATGCTCGATGAAATTGTGCGCACGGTGCATCTTACTCCGGCAGAAATTCTGAAAGAAGTAAATTCGCAACTCATGGAAATGCTTCACCAGAACAATGAAAACACCACCGGCAAATTCGGAATGGACATTGCGCTTCTCAAATACGATAAAGAAAAAAAAGAAATTGTGTTTGCGGGCGCGCACAACCCGCTCATTCACCTCAGCAACGGGCAAATGAATGAAGTGAAGGCAAATAAAATTTCCATCGGCAACAATCCCCATTGCACATTTGAAAATAATTTTTTGCAGGTGCGGGAAGGAGATATGGTGTATATTTATTCAGACGGATTCCAGGACCAGATTGGCGGAGAGAAAAGAAAAAAGTTTCTTGCCTTTCATTTGCGGGAATTCCTCCAGCAAATTCATTCGCTTGAACCCGAAAAACAAAAAGCCGAACTTAAAAAAAAGCATAACGAATGGCGCGGCACCACCGAACAAATAGATGACATACTTATTATCGGATTAAAAATTTAGAATATGAAATCAAAAACAGTTATCGGTGTAATTAAATCTTCGAAAAAAGAATTTGTACGAACAATACTAAATAAAAACATACTGTTGCTTTTCGTATTTTTCGTATCGTTTCGCTTTTCGTTGATTTCTCAGAATGTGGAATTCGACAAATCAAATTTCAGCGACCGGAGCGCGCTCAAAGAAGCAAAAAGAAATATTGACGAAGCCGATGGCTACTTTGATAAATCAATGAAAGAGGGCTATCACCTCTATGGTTTTGCGCTGCCGCTTTATTTAAAAGCAAATGATTTCAATCCGAACAACGGATTGCTGAATTATAAAATCGGAGTGTGCTATCTGAATTCGGCTTACAAGCAGAAAGCCCTCGCCTTCCTCGAAAAAGCATACAAGTTAAATCCCACGGCAGGAGCAAACATAAAATATTACATGGGGCAGGCCTACCAGATGAACATGGATTGGGATAAAGCCATTTCGAAATACCAGGAATATAAAATGCAAATCAAGCCCGATGACAAAGACGGGCTTGCTGATGCAGAGAAAAAAATTACCGAATGCCGCAACGGAATTGAACTCGTAAAAAATCCCGTGATGGTTTTCATTGACAATGCCGGACCTGAAATCAATTCCGCATTTCCCGATTACGGTCCCGTAATTTCTGCCGATGAATCGGTGATGATGTTCACTTCGCGCAGAAGCAACACCAGCGGAGGAGGAATTGACCAGAACGACCAGCAGTATTACGAAGACATTTACATTTCCACCGGAGAAAACGGAAAATGGACTCCCGCAAAAAACATGGGCAAGCCCGTGAATACCGACAACCGCCACGATGCCACCGTTGCTATTTCGGCAGACGGGCAAAAAATGTTCATCTACCTCGATGACATGACGCGCGGCAGCGGAAATATTTACGAATGTGATTTGAAAGGCGCTTCGTGGTCAAGACCCGAGCGGTTGAATGACAATGTAAACACCAAATACCACGAGTCATCCGCTTCTCTTTCTGCCGATGGAAAAACATTGTACTTCGTAAGCAACCGCGATGGGGGTTTCGGAGGGCATGATATTTATAAAGCGAGATGGGATGAGAAAAAAGAAAAATGGGGAGAAGCGGAAAATCTCGGACCCATTGTAAACACTCCCTATGAAGAATACAGCGTGTTCATGCATCCTGACGGAAAAACGTTGTTCTTCTCTTCGCAGGGGCATAAAACCATGGGAGGGTTCGATGTGTTTAAAACCATTTGGGATGACAAGAAGAAAAAATGGAGCGTGCCCGAAAACATCGGCTACCCCATTAACACTGCCGATGACGATGTGGATTTTGTTCTCTCCGCAAACGGAAAGCACGGTTACTACGCTTCGTACAAAGCCGATGGCTACGGAGAAAAAGATATTTACATGGTAACATTTATTACTCCAAAAAATCCCGTGCTGAACACCGAAGATAATCTGCTCGCAAGTTTGACCGAGCCCATTAAAGAAACCGTGATTGCAAAAGAAGTGGCAGTGCCCACCGCTGCCGTCTCGCTTCTGAAGGGAACTATCTATGACGAACTCACCAAAAAAGAATTAGAAGCCGATATTGAACTGGTGGACAACCAACTCAACCAGGTAATCGCCACGTTCAAGTCGAACAGCGCAACGGGAAAATACCTGGTGTCGCTTCCGGCAGGAAAAAATTACGGCATTGCGGTGAAAAAGGAAGGATATTTATTTCACTCCGAAAACTTCGACATTCCCGCCAGCGCCTCTTCGCAGGAATTTGTGAAAGATATTCCGATGAAAAACATTGCCGTGGGAAGCAAAATTGTTTTGAAAAATATTTTCTTCGATTTCGACAAAGCAACATTGCGCCCCGAATCCACTGCCGAGTTGGAACGCCTGATGAAGTTCCTCACCGATATTCCCTCTATGAAAATTGAAATCTCCGGGCATACCGACAGCAAAGGCGCGGATGATTACAACATGAAACTTTCGCAGAACCGCGCGCAATCGGTGGTGGATTACCTGGCATCGCACGGCATTGATAAAAGCCGCCTCACCGCCAAGGGCTATGGCGAAACCAAACCCATTGCCACCAACGATACCGATGAAGGCAGGCAACTCAACCGCAGAACTGAGTTTGAGATTTTGAGCAAGTAGTTAACATGGGTTTCGCTCATAGCTGTTGGCAACAGACAGTAGGTAACAATGCAAACTGCAATTGATATTTTATTTATTAATAATTATTTTCTTATTCACTTCTCCCCTATCAGCGATTATCTTCAGCAAATAAATTCCTTTGGGCTGGGAAGATAAATCAATCGTGAGATTCCTCGCTCCGCTCGGAATGTTACTTTGTGTCACTTTTTCTCCAAACACATTGTAAATTTCTATTTTATATTCTTTGCCTGCTGCCAACTGCCCGTTGCCGACTTGTATTTGAAATATGCCGGTGGTGGGATTGGGAGAAATTAAATGATTATTGTTTGCAGCGGCAGTTGTATCCTGCTGTTTATTTTCATTGGCAGAATTTTTTCCATAAGCAGTGGTAGTTTCAGCAACTGCCGGAAGAGGAACATCCACAATTTCATTATTGCCAGCGTTTGTGTTCATTCGGTTTCCTGCATTGGGGTCAAGGTGAGCATGAAAAGTGCAGCCGCCTTTTGCGTGAAACCCTTTCTTAAGAATGATTTGATTGCGGGCTGTCATTTCAACAGCAATGTTTGACTCAACAATAAAATCAGGAGTAGTGATTTTCGGCTCTGCAAAAGCAGAAGCGGTATAATAAGTATCAGTAGTTTCAGCAGGCGCAACTATTAATTTATCCTTCGCAAAAAAATCCTGGTCATATACAACATCCCTATTATATAAAGTAAGGTTGGGATTTTCTTTATTCCATTGGGCGGAAACTATTTCCGAAAGACCATAGAATAATGTGCCGGGTGCATGGTGCATAAAAAAATTATGATTGGGAGAAGAAGCGGAAGAATAACCGCTGAGCAAATAGGAATAAAAAGGCATCAGTATATCATACACACTTTGCTGGCTGCCGTACAAGCCATCAAATTTATAAAAGGGCATGTAGGCAAACGCTGTATGGTCAAGTGTTTGGTCAATGCCGTCTGAAGTTAAGTCATTTCCTCCCTGTACATTTGCCCAAAAAAATCCGGTTTGTGAACTATTGGAGCCCACATAAATATTCCTCGTAAGCGTATTGTGAAACCTGACCATATCATCGCTGCTGAATCCCCATACCTGACCTGTATTATATACTGCTCTGGGAAAAATCAGGGTGAAAACTGCATGATTGATGTCTTCTTTTACATGCCAATCGCAATCGGAACATCTTTTTGTGGAGCAATGGTTGTGTTGATTGCAACTCCATCCGGCATCGCTCCAGTAATATGAATTGGATGCAGCATTAACTTCTAAAAAATCTGATGAAAAACATTTGCTGGGACCAAATTCGCAATTATCATCTCTGAAATAGTCAATGCTGCTTTTATATTCTTGAGAAATGTGAAACGCTTTGTCCTGATAGTCCTGTATGTTCTCCACCAAGCCAATCAGCAGCAGAGCAGCGGCATAGGTTGATTGCATATTGGCAGGGAGAGGCCTGTCACCGTTTATTTTCTGTATGCCTCCATCACCCCATTCTTCAGCGTTAATAAGGTTGATTGTTTCGCGGACTTTAAAATCCAGCCAGGAGGCAAAAACAGAAAATGAATAGTTGGAAAAATTAATGCCGAAATTATTGTTACTAATTAAAGCAGTTGCAGCCGGCACTATTGTATTATGTAATTCCTGATAATAAGGCGAAGAAGGATAATTAACCATATAAACAAATTCCGCCATCGGGTAAATCACCCTGCCATCAATATATCGGGCGGCTGCCCAGTTATCTCCATTGTTATCTAAAATGCAATAACATGTCCAATATGGAACATTCTGCCCTGTCATTTGATTTGATTCATCATACCGGAGTTGTTGAATCTCTATACAATCGTTTATAAATTTTATAAGGTATGCTTTGTCGCCAGTTGTTTTATATAGGTTTAAATAGGTGAGTAAAATAAGAGCATAATAATCTCCAATAGCAGAAGCATCACTCGCATTCAATGTAGGCAATGGATATGTTGGATAGTAATTAGATTGGAAAAGTGGCAGTAACTTATCGTATTGTTCTTTAATTATAAACGCCTGATAATTTTGAGAATAATTACCAAGAGAGATTAAACATAGCATTACTAGAATAAAAATTGTCTTCATAATTATCTTGTGTAATAATGAGGATACTTGTCATCTGTTAGTTCCCAAATTATTCTCACTGAATGATACCATGAAAATGGACGTGGTTCTTGTGTAAAACTATCATGCGACCAACCACCAATAGTGTTTCCTCTGTAATCACAATATGTCCATTCTACAGCATCGTAGATACTTCGAATTGATTTTAAAACAAAAATACTCACTGTATCATTACTTAACTCTTCAACTTCGTAATGAAAATAATTGTTGTCATTTATAGGGTCTTCTTTTTCTTTAAATTCCCTAATCTTTTTCTTTACCCATTTAGGAATATCTTTTGGGTAATCTTTTTTGCACCCAGAAACAGATAAAACAAGCAATGCAGATAAAATTAAAATCATCGCATTGTTCAATTGCTTTTTCATAATTCCATTTTTATTTTTTATAATCACTAGAATGAAAATCCCATACTGATTGACGGAAAAAAAACAATACCAAAATTTTTTCCTTTAGTAACATCGTAAAATAAAAATTCATTCTTGTATCCCATAAATCTCCACATAGGAGTAAGCCCTGTTCTGAAAAAAAAACCCTGAGTAAGCGGTTGATACCTTAGGCCTATCCGGTAACATAACCAGAAATCAGAGCCCCACCAATTCTTATTGGCAACTAACAGTTCCGTAGTAATGCCCATTCCGGTTTCAATGTTCCATTTTCTTCCATGCATAAAAGTGATTTCAAAAGGAATAGTAAAAGTATAGGGTCGTCCAAATTGAAACGAACCATCTCGAAAATTCCATGGTGGAAAAAGAAAAAACGATGCATTACTAAAACTAAAAATGCCCGCACCTGCTCTCATGGATATTCCCCGCTTTCCTTTTTTAACCGTCCGGTCATAATTAATAAAAGATAGCACCTGACTATTACCCAAAAATTCAGGATATAATGCTTTATAAACAATTTTTGGTTTTGTAGTATCTGCCATATCTGTTTGCTGGGATTTTACTACAACTGCAACAGCAAAACAATAAACTGTTAATAATATCTCTTTCATTTCTTCTCTATTTTTTTTCCAGTTGTTCAATCCTTTTTTCTAATTCTGTATTCTTCATTCTAAGCATATCATTTTCCTTCTGCAAATCTATAATGTCAAGCGTGTTTTCTTCCACATTCTTAGTTATTCCCGCCATTGTTTTTGCCATGCGCAAGCCGTTCTTTTTTATTTCTTTTTCAGAATCAATTGCCGGCAGGTGTTTGTTCGTTTTTAGATACATTTCTTTTTCGGCAAAGTTCATTCTTTTATAGTTCGGTTCAAAAACAAAGTCGTACCACTGCCTGGTTGTGCTTTCAATCCATATATCTTCTTTCGCTCCTATTTTTCCGTTCACGGCAAGTTTATAATTATTCGGATTACCCTGCAGCAAAGAAGTTCCAATTCCCACCAATCCCGTTGTTCCATCCACATGCAAGCGGGAACCTGAAATTTCAATTTCACCTGCTACAGCAAGTTTTGACTGCGGGCTGTTTGTTCCAATTCCCACCATTCCTGTTGTGGAGGTGCACATGGTAACATTGCCTCCATTGCTGCCTGTGCACATAGCCACATTTTTACCGCACCAATAATTAATAAGCAAGCCGTTGCTCGGAGGTCCTTCCACTTCAATAATTCCGTTTGCTCCGTCAAAACCTGTTGTCATTACACTTACAATTTGGCTGCTGCCGTTATAATCCCACGAGCGATATAATCCTTGTGTATTGGTCGTAGGTTTATTCGGAACAACGCATTGAGGAAAAGGCGGTAAAGGCACGGGCACAGGTCCTCCCGTTTTCAAATTTCCGTTTGCATCCACTACTGTAAACCTATCCCCGCTCCCAGCCAGATTATTTACGGTAAGATTATTTATGCTCCCCGTTGTTTTCACCGTAAGCGTATTGGTCTGCACATCGGTGGCGGCAAGCACTCCGTTGCTCGCAAGGTTGCCGAGAATGGATGTGTTTCCGTGCACCTCAAGCACGGGAGGTCCGCCCGGCACAGGAGGCATAATCGGCATAGGAACAGGAAAGGGAGGACCGATATGCGTAATGCCTCCAATGCCGCCTACGCTCAAATCGCCTGCCGGAGAAATGCGCATGCGCTCAATTCCCATGGTTTTAAAAATCAATGGCGCCTGCACGGTTGTATTGCTGTAGCCGATAAAATCTGTGCTCGAACTTTGCGAAGTGGAAATGTTCCCCGTTCTCAGCCAGGGGCTTTGCTGGCTTTGGGTTTGCGCAAATGCGGTGAGAGAAAAAATAATGAGTGCGGAAGGGAGGAGAAGTTTTTTCGTGCTGTTTGTTTTTAAGGTGAGAAGAAAAAATTACCGGCTCAAATGTATGTGCTTTACAATAAAAGTCAATACCCGGCAGGCAAGTTTTAGACGAATGCAGTGAATTTGTAGACGAACGGGCGAAATTTATCGCTTGGCAAACATTTTTCTTATATGAATTTCAGGTTCTTAGAAAGAAAAAAATCGCACTTACTCTGCAGTGAAAGAGTTAAATCCATGAGATTGCAGACACTTGCCGAAAAATTATTCGCACTATCATGGAAGCCGCTGAGCGGGAAAAAAGAAATGGAAAGGATACTGGAAGAATTATCGGAAATGCTCACTAAACTTATGGAAGAAGAAAAAATAAATCAGGACGGTTTAGCGGCAAATACAAAATTCACACCGGGTTATATCAGCCAATTCAAAAATAAAAAATGCAGGAACCCTAAATTAGAATCGTTAGTCGAACTTGCGAACGGCTTTAAACGCAAAGTGAAAATAACTTTTGAACCCGAATACAACCCAACCAAACAGAAAAATAAAAATAGTTTCTAAACCATAAAAACCAACAACACAAATGAAAAAAATCATCCTCAAAGCCAGCGATTATGCGCGCTTCATCATCCTGCTGGCGGCTGCAAGCAAAAAGAACCTCCCGAAAATCTTACTGATTACCGACATCGGAAAATTAGAAGTAACCGTAGCCGTGAGCACCTGCAAAGGCATTGTTACCACAGGCGACCCCGATGCGGGCGGAGTAACTCCCACAGACGGCACGCTGCATGCGCAAGCCGACACGCTCCTGAACATTCACACCGCGCGCCAAACCAAGCCGCCCACCAAAACTGCCGATGATGAAATAAAACAGCGCAACATTGTGAACCGCACCTATAAAAAAATGGCGCTCTATGTGCAGGGCGTGTGCAACGATGTGGCGGTGGCGAACGGAGATGTTACGGCAGGCGAAACGGTGGCGCAGCGCACCGGCTTCGGGCTGAAAAAGAAAGGACAGCCCCACCCGCGCGACTTTGAATTTCTGCCTTCGGATAAGGGCAGTTTTCACGCGCGCGTGAAATCGACAGGAGCGGGGCACATGGTCTATCTATATGAATACGGAATCACCACTGCCGAAAATGTAATGCCCCCGGTGTGGGAAAAGCCCGTTGCATTACCTGTAACAGAACTTATTGTAAAGGGATTTGCCAGCGGAACCATTGTGGGCGTTCACTATACGGTTATACTGCCGCCAGCGCACACCAAAAAAACCAGCGCAAAAATATCTGAAACCGCTTCCATGAATGCCACCAAGTTGACCATCAATAAAGCCCGGAAGGTTACGGTTACGCATGGCTCAGATTTATACAACTTCAGCAACATACTTTATGTAAGAATCCCGTAAGCCCCGCAGGATTCGGTATAAACCCTTTAATGCTCCGTTCGCAGTATTGAATCCTCCTTTAGTAGCATTAAAGCATACGCTCGCAGTATTGAATCCTCCTTTAAGAGCATTAAAGCAGACGCTCGTAGTATTGAATCCTCCTTTAGTAGTAGTAAAGCATACGCTCGCAGTATTGAATCCTCCTTTAGTAGCATTAAAGCATACGCTCGCAATATTGAATCCTCCTTTAAGAGCATTAAAGCAGATGCTCGTAGTATTGAATCCTCCTTTAAGAGCATTAAAGCTGACGCTCGTAGTATTGAATCCTCCTTTAAGGGTATTGAAGCAGATGCTCGCAGTATTGAATGCTCTATTTCTTCTTTTCCAACCTGTCTAATTGAAAAGCCGCTAAATCATAATCGGGATTAAGGGCAAGGCAGCGTTTGTAATCATTCATGGCTTTTTGAGTTAAACCTTTGGCTTCATAGCACCTGCCCCTGCCGTAATAGGCGCGGAAAAAATTGGCATCCTTCGCCAGAATGGAATTGAATTTCTGCAATGCTTCATCCGGTTTTTTCTGCTCAAATAAAATGGCTCCCTGGTTGAAGAGGGCATCGAAGTGCTGTGGCGCAAGGACGAGAAGAGAATCATACACGCTCAGCGCTTTTTCATACGCGCCTGTGTTTTGCAAAAAATATCCTTTGTTATAAAACGCTTCCGCGCTTTTAGGTTCAATGCGCAGCGCGCCATCCAGGTATTCAAGTGCGAGCGGATTTTTTTTGCGCGCATACAAAACACCCAATTGCATGTAGGCGTTGTAATAATTCTGGTCCGCACGAATGGCATCCTGGAAAGAAGAAATTGCCCGCGCGGTGTCGCCTGTTTCTTTCAGTATCATTCCCTTTTGAAAATGAGCCGATGCCCGGGTGCGGTCAAAATGCAAACTGCGGTTGATGTAAAACATTGCCGTATCATATTTGCGCGCAAGAAAAAAAAGTTCGCTGTACTTGAGCAGCGCTTCGGTGCTGGCGGAATCGCATTTCATCGCCTTGCGCAGCATATTGCGCGTGTCTTTGGTTTTGTTCTGCGTGAGGTATAAATCGGAAAGGAAAATATAATTCTTCGCGCTGGCGCTGTCGAACTTCAGCACAATCTGCATGTCGGTGATGGCATCGGCATAATTTTTATGTTCGAAATAATAATGCGCGCGCCTGAAATATAAATCGGGATTGCTGCGGTCTTTTTCAATTGCCGAATTAATGGAGGCAAGGTCAGCAGCAATGGAATCGGTTGATGGTGGAGGGTTAATGGTTGATGTTGAATTGCCGCAGGAAGAAAGCGCCAGGATAAAAGCCCATCCCCAACCCTTCCCATTAGGAAGGGAGTTAGCAGGTAAATTATATTTAGAAAAGATTTTTCTCACCAATTTGAAGTCCTCCCCAACGGGGAGGAGAGTTAAAACTCTAACTTATAAATTAATTCATTTTCTATTTTTTCTAAGTCAAGTAACACTTTTTTTCGTCTTGGCGAACCGTCAGAGTTTCTGAAATTTTCTTGAAACGAACCACATTTAATAAGTGTCTTGTCACTAATTTCAATAAATGAAATTTGTTGCAAATCAAATTCTACTTTACGTAGGCGCGACCACGCTCCTCTCGAAATTCTTTTTTTTGTATACTCTGATAGTCCGCCTTTTACTTTTTCATGCCACTTTTGAAAAATTCTTTTTTCGTCATTGTATTCAACTTTTCCGAGAGCGAGTAATAGTCCGACTTTTCCGTATTCTTTTATTGCATTTGCAATTGCTTCGCTGTCATTCACGATAATCTGATGACTGCTTGTATTCATTGCATGTGCTTTGAAGTCAAATGGAATTTTGAAAAGTCCGTCAAACGAAACATTGTTGTAGCGTGGAGTTTGAAATTCAAAAATATCATTCAAATGTTTTTCGCAGAGATACTGAAAATAAAACCCAATCCATTCCATTTGCTTCCAATGAGAAAACTCACTGTCTCTCATTTCAATTATCGAATCTTTCCCATTCCAAACCTTTTGAATTTTTCTAAAACGCTTAGCTATTTCCTGATAAATCTTTTCAGGCATACTGTTCAGAGGGTTCAAAAAGGTCTAACGAATTTTTATTTTTCTTGGCTATATGATTGTGATTGATACGAGGGGTAAATTTGTAATGATAATTTTTGTCAGTCATCATTTTTATTTTATCTTCAATACTAATTCCGTCAATGCCGTAACCAATAGAATCCCATCCATCAACTTTTTGCCGTGCGAACAATTCTACTCTCGGCAAATCACCAAACAATTGAACAATCCTTTCCCGCACAATAGGAGGTTTTACAGAGTGCCCTATCCGTTGGTGCATTAAAATTTGAGGAACTGTTTTATCAACAGATTTTATGTGTCCACGCATACCAAGCAAACAAATTTCAATGTTTGATTTTGTGTAACTTCCCATTCCGCGCAATGGCTTTCCGTCTTTTTTTATTTTCACCCAAGAGAACGCACAAGTTTTATATTTGAAACCCCAAGCGTCAAGCACTTTAAAAGCTTCTGGCAATGCTGGCATTGTCGCCCACAAAAACAAAGCACAATTTTTATCCCGAAGTTCTTTCACATTCAATGAGCAGATTTGGTCGGTGCTCATTGTCTCGTAATGTTTTTCGGGTGCAAAGTTTCCACCGTCTTTTCCCTCACCCCATTTATATTTCCACGCTGGGTCAGCATAAATGATTTTATATTTCATCTTTGTTTGTTTTATTAAGTATGGTTTCCCAGTTGCACTCCGTATTCTTACTTGTAGATATTATTGTCACTACAGTATTTCACGCTACGAATAAATTGAACTCATTCTGCTTTTAAGAGCGCATCCTTTATTTTGTTTTCTATTTCTTCAGCCAGTTCATGATTATCATCGAACACCTGCTTCACCGCATCTCTCCCCTGCCCTAACTTTGTTCCGTCATACGAAAACCACGAGCCGCTTTTCTGAATAACGTTATGCAGTGCGCCAAGGTCAATTATTTCTCCCACTTTTGAAATTCCTTTCCCGAAGAGAATATCAAATTCCGCCATGCGGAAGGGTGGCGCCACTTTGTTCTTCACCACTTTCACGCGCGCGCGGTTGCCGATTACTGCTTCTTCTTCTTTGATTTGCCCTATTCTGCGTATGTCCAGACGAACCGATGCATAAAACTTCAGCGCGTTGCCTCCGGTGGTGGTTTCCGGATTTCCGAACATCACTCCTATTTTTTCTCTGAGTTGATTAATAAAAATCACACAGCATTTTGTTTTGGAAATTGTGCCGGTGAGTTTTCGCATGGCTTGCGACATCAGCCGCGCATGCAATCCCATTTTTGAATCGCCCATCTCTCCTTCAATTTCGGCTTTGGGTGTGAGCGCAGCCACCGAGTCAATCACGATAATATCAATGGCGCCTGAACGAATTAAATTTTCTGTAATCTCCATTGCCTGCTCACCGTTATCGGGCTGTGAGATGAGAAGGTCTTCGAGATTCACTCCGAGTTTTTTCGCATACGTTCTGTCAAAAGCATGTTCTGCATCAATGAACGCGGCAATGCCTCCTTTTTTCTGCGCTTCCACAATGGCGTGAAGCGTGAGCGTGGTTTTGCCGGATGATTCAGGTCCGTAAATTTCCACCACTCTTCCGCGCGGCAATCCGCCAATGCCAAGCGCCACATCCAGACCAAGCGAGCCGGTGGGAATAGCGTCAACTTTTTCTATCACAGCACCGGTTTGCATTTTCATGATGGTGCCTTTGCCATAGGTTTTTTCTAACTTATCTATGGTGAGTTGAAGCGCTTTGAGTTTTTCTTTGTTCACTTCCGGGTTTCCATCCCTATGGGAGGTTTTGGTTTCCTTTACGGATTCTTTTTCTTTTACTGCTTCTTTGGTTGCCATGATTTTGAAATTTAAAATTATGAATTATAGATTATGAATTTACTGAATTGGTTTCTAAAATTTGTTCCGTGTGATTTTCTGTATCCACATCGCGGATTATTTTTTCAATCTTTCCTTTTTCATCAATACTAAAAGTAGTGCGGATGATTCCATCGAACGTTCTTCCCATAAAAGTTTTCTTTCCCCATACATCGTAGTCCTTAATGATTTCTTTTTCCGTATCGGGAATTAATTGAAACGGAAGTTTGAATTTCTTTTTGAACCTGATGTGAGATGTTGAATCGTCCTTGCTTACTCCAAACACCTCGTATCCTTTTCTTTTCAGCGAAGAATAATTATCGCGCAGGTTGCACGATTCTTTTGTGCATCCGGGAGTGTTATCCTTCGGATAGAAATACAGAATCACTTTTTTTCCTCTCAACTCTTTTAAAGAAATAGTTTTCCCTTCTGAATTTACAAATGAAAACTCAGGCGCTTTGTCTCCTTCTTGCAGTTTGGTGGTGTGATGATTCACGATAAATATTTTTAAAACTTTCTCAAACAAGGATGGCGAACTTACGAAAAGGATGCCGAGAAGCGAGTGTTGTTAATAATTTTTCTTGAAGATAAAATCATACGAACAACACGAATTTATGCGAACGCTGCGAACAAACAGCCAAAACAATTCGCGGTGTTCGCATGTGTTCGCGGATTAGCATTACATTTTTTTTAATTTCCCGTAGTATTTGCACCACATTTTTATCCCGCACTCAGCGCATTTCGGATTTCTTGCCACACAAATATATCTGCCGTGAAGAATAAGCCAGTGATGCGCAATAGCAACTTTATCTTCGGGAATATATTTCAAGAGTTGCATTTCGGTTTGATATGGATTTTTTGCGTTCACAGTCAAACCGATTCTCGCGGAAACTCTGAACACGTGCGTATCCACCGCCATGGTTGGTTTATCATAAATCACCGAAGCAACTACGTTCGCTGTTTTTCTTCCCACACCGGGAAGTTTTACCAATTCATTCACATCGGAAGGAATCGTTCCGCCAAAATCATTCACGAGCATTTTTGCCATGCCCACCAAATGTTTCGCTTTATTGTTCGGATAGGAAATACTTTTTATATAGGGGAAAACTTCTTCGGGAGTTGCTTTGGAAAGCGCTTGAGCATTCGGATATTTTTTGAAAAGCGCGGGCGTAGTCATGTTCACGCGCACATCGGTGCATTGCGCGGAAAGAATCACTGATACAATTAATTCATACGGGTCGTAATATTCCAATTCTGTTTCGGCATCGGGATTATGCTTGGCGAAATAAGCGAGGACTTTTTCGAAGCGTTCTTTTCTGTTCATGATTTATCTTTCCTCTTAAAAATCCAAACTGAGTTTTGATTTTTCGGCTGTCGCTGCGCATCGGCATTCCAGTAAAAACTGCTGAGACCTTGGTCGGGAATATCCACCAATCCAACGATGGTATAATTCTCTGTTGCGTATTTGTTGTACCATTCAAAAATCCGTTTTGGCGAATCGGGCTTGCTGAGCCATGAAAAAGGAACATTCACAAAAACTAAATACAATGGTTTTGCTTTTTCAATTTCTGAAATCATTTCTTCCTGCATCTTCAGATTGTAGTCATGAATTTCCATCAAGCCATAGGTGTAAATATGTCCGGTTGCAGATTTTCTTCCTGCGTAAAAAGGAATCTGCGGCTCTGAGCCGAGCACGGCAATTTTATCGGTGTCGGAAGAATTTTCTTTTATGTATTTCGCAATATCCACCGATTCAATAAACGGGTTGGTTCCGTAAATGGCTTTGCAAAGCATTATTGGATTATCAGTGGAATAATATCCTTTGCTTTTGGAAAGGGTTATGTTGAACAGGAAAAATAAAATTACAAGAGGCAATGCAATTCCAATTGCTTTCATTTTTATTTTCTCTGAAATAAATCTTCCGGCAAAATCAAGCGTGATTCCTGCAAGCAAAGCAACAGCAGGCAATGCCACCACAAAATAATGCTGGCGGAAATAAAATCCCGGAGTGGTTGCCATGCATCCGAACACGGCAAAACTTATTGCAAGAATTTTTTGCTTCAAAGAGAACCTGGTGAATAAAGTAAGGACGATTCCAATTAGTGCGAGAATCCAAATCCATTTATTCTCTTCCCATATAGGAGAAAAGGTCATGTTCAGCAAATCTTTTCCCGATTCCCACGGCAAACCCGAAGCGTATTTGCCGGCATATTGCACCGTCCAGAACCAGAACTTGTCGAATGTTCCGGTGGCAAGCATGATGAGCAACACAATTATATAAGGAATAAAAACTCCGAGAGAAAAAATACTTGTGCCTTTTATAATTTGAAAAATAGTTGGTCGGGATTTGAAATCCCGACCAGCATCAAGCATTTGAAAAACCACAAACACAATTCCACCGAAGAGAATAAAATAAACCGCCTGCTGTTTCATCAGGAAAGCCATGCCGAGCATTGTGCCTGTAAGAAATGCAAATAGTATTTTTTTACTCTCTTCAAACTTTGAAAAGAAAAATAAAGCAAGCGAAATAAAAAACACGGCAAAGTGCGTGGCATGCGCGGCAAAGCCAAGAACATTCATGCTCATTGCCATTAAGCCGTAAAATCCGGCAGTGAGAATTCCAGTGAGCGGATTGAAAAACCTTTTCAGAGAGAAGAAAAGTAAAATCATTGTGCCTGCATTCATAAATAAAAATCCAATGTGAATTCCCCTGTACGATTCTCCGAAAATTGCCATGATGAGCGCATACATATAATAAATGCCGGGAAGTTTCATGTTGTATGCTTCGGTGTAAGGAGTAATGCCTTTAAGAATCAGTTGCCCCATGTAGGCATACTCGCCTTCGTCTCTCTCGAGCGGCATACCAACAAAGCGCCAGCGAATAATGCTTACCCAAAGAACAACAATGCCAAGAAGCAGCAAATAAAAATTATTGCTCTCAAGAAAATTTGAAATGGGCGAAGAAGTTTCGGTTTTCTTCTTGGGTGAAGCCGAAAGAGAAATCGGCTGAAATTTTTTCTTTTTATTTTTGCTCATACAATTGCGGTGCAAACTTAAGAGATATTTTAGCCACTAATTCAATTCTTAGTGCTATTTTTAATTTTGCATGAATAGTATAATGTTTCCCATCCTGAAAAATGCCATAAGGTTTTTTTTATTGCTCCCTTTAGGGCTGGGGCAACTTCTTGCCTTCGGCCAGGATTCCATTCTCCCTTCAGGGAAAGGGCAAAAACTTTTTATCAACGTAACAGGACATTACGGGTTCATCATCGCGCATAATCCGAACATGGAATATTTGATAAAACAACACATTGCCGCAGGAGAAATGGATTTTATTGTACAAACGAACGGAGAAAAAAAATGGGAGCGCACATACAAGAACCCAGAAAAAGGTTTTGGAGTTTTCTTTGCTGATTTCGGAAATCCTGAACAACTCGGGCAGGGCGTTTCAATTTTTCCTTTCATTAATTTTCCTCTGAATCCGAATAGAAAATTCAAATTATACATCCGCTCGAGCGATGGAATCGGCTACATTACGAAACCTTATAACAGAATTGAAAATCACAAGAACAATATTATTGGCTCGCATGTAAATGCGTTTGTTAATCTGCGGTTGAACACGGTTTTTTATCCTGCAAAAAAAATACGGATGGAAACCGGAATCGGGCTCACGCATTTTTCCAACGGCTCGTATGCAAAACCAAATCTTGGAATCAATCTTGCTACTGTGAGTTTGGGAATCAGTTTTCAGAAACAGGAAATCAGTGCCCGGAAAAAATTTTCCGATACTTCCGCTTATAAAAAATATACACTCACGCTCATAGCAGCAGCAGGACCAAATGAAACCAGTCCGCCAAACGGAAACAAATATGCGGGCTATATGTTTTCCGCAAGCGGATGGAAACAGAGTTCCGCGAAAAGCAAATTCGGAATCGGGCTTGAAGCATTTTATGAGTTTTCAAATATTGAAGATGCAAAGCGCGATACTTCTTTCGACACAAGCAAGCCGCTGAATAACCTGCAAGTCGGTTTAAAGTTCGGCTATGAATTAGTGATTGGAAAAATTTCTCTGCCGCTGGAGCAAGGCGTGTATTTATTTTCAAAGACAACCCTTGACGGACGCATTTATCACAGAATCGGAATCAGATATCACATAAACAAACATCTCATCATCAACTATACGCTGAAAACTCAATGGGCAACTGCAGAAAATCTAGAGTTCGGAATTGGTTACAGGTTTTAATTTTTTTCTACCCCCTGTCAGATACAAAACCTTTAAACGAGAAACTTTTCCCAAAAATTCCGGCTGTGAACTCAAAGATAATTTGAAAGAAGCGCGATTGAAATATTCGGGAACACGAACATAAAAAGTATACTCATTATTCTCACCGAAAGGAGAAATTGCATTCAGAAGACGGATTTTATTCTGCTTGACAGAATCACCCGCTTGCAATTCCGAAACAAGAAATCCTCCCCACGTTCCTTTTTCAATTCTGATGGAAGATTCTACTTTCAGCCAAGCATCCGAATTGTTTGTCTTTTCTGAAGCGGAATCTAATTTTATTTGAAACAATATTGCAGATGAATATTCCGGAAAAGAAATGCTGTGAACGCTGTCAACTTGCGCAAGAAGCTTTTTCTGATAATTCGTTTCGTCATAAAGCCGTTCATCGGTGTCAAGCAAACTCATATCAAGTGGTGAAGGATGGAAATTCAGATAAATGCCCTCGTAATATTTCCGGTTCATGTCATTATAATGAAGAATTGTTTTATTGTATTGCACTATTTGAAACAGGTTTACAAAAATCAAATATCCTCCTGCGCCATACAAAAAATATTTCCATCTGGTGAAATTTATTTTCTGAATGAGGGCACCGAGCGCCAGAGCGAAAACAGGATAACTCTGCACCAATGCGCGGCAGGAATAACTCGCACCGTATCTCCAGTCATACCATGAAATAATTATCCAGATGTTCAGCATTGAAAAAGTAATCACAGAATTTTTGAACGGAAATTTTTTTACAAAGAATAATCCTGCAACAAACAAAATCGCAACAGGAGTATAAATAAACCAACCTTTTTCCCATCCGAACAGCACGCGGAAAAACGGATTCAGAAACACCCACTTGCTGCCCACATCATAAATAAAAGAACCCGAAGTAATTTTCCAGTAGAGCAATTGCGGAAGAACGCCAATAAATCCGGCAATCGCAACGTAAACTACATGTAATTTATTTTCGCGCACTAATTTCCATTTTGCTTTTGACATTTCATTTTTGTGCGTGTTCCAGAGCAATGGAATGAAAAAAATAATTATTTCTGTTGGGCGGCAGATAGTTGCAAGCCCTATCGTAAATCCCGTAACGCACGCCCAAAATATTTTTGGCTTCTCATGCCATTTTATGGTGCAATAGATTACAAGAACATAAAGTGGAAAAATAAAACTATGACTCATAGCGCCATCTACAGAAACATATTGAATAAAATTGCTCGCCAGCAGAAGCAGCAGCAATGTAACCGCAACGGTTGCGTCATCAAAGAAGCGCAGCAAAACTTTTCGCAGAAGAAACATCGCCAAAATACAGTAAACTACTGCGGCAATGGCAATAGCATATTGGTATGGTGGAGAAAAGCCGTCTTGTTTATATCCAAATATTTTTGCAGATAGATGTCCAAGTAAAAAGAAAGGACTTTGAAGCAGCGCAACTCCGCCAAAATAATTGAATACATAATTTCCATTATCACTTTTATCCGCCTGATAAAATTTTCCGCCTGATACGGAATAAACGCTGTCTATCTTAGGAAACCATTTTAATTCGGAAACATCTTTGTAAATAAATGTTGATGGCAGATAAAAATAATATCCCAATGCATCCCATGTGGTGCACACAAATGGTTTTGGAGTATCAAGTTTGAAATAAGAAACACGATAAGTAAATAATACAGCGCTTGCAAGGATACAAGCAAGAAGCGAAAATTTTTTCTTCATTGCTGTCTGTCAAAAAGTTTTTCCAGTTCAGGAGTAATGTTGCGGAATCTTTCTTTGCCAACTCCCCGCTTCTTTAATTCATTTACATATTTAACGGCTTCCTTTTCATTTCCGTTTTTCGAATAAAAGTTTGCGAGATTGAAATATCCTTCCACATAATCGGGCTTCATGTGGATTACTTTTTTCATAGTGCTTTCCGCTTCTGAGTTTTTTCCCTGCAGCGCAAGAACAATGGCAAGATTATTATACGCATCAATAAAAGTTGAATCTGCCTGAACCGTTTTGCGCCACATTTTTTCCGCTTCGGATTTTCTTCCGGTCTGATAATAAAGCAAACCAAGATTGTAGAGCACTTGTTTGTCGGAAGAATCTTTTTTAAATTTTTCAAGCAAAGATTTCTCGGCATCTTCAGCAGAAATTTTCATTGGCTGCGAAACTTCTGTTGGCGGTTTTCTCGTAAGCATTCCTGAAATCTTTTCAAACTCCTGCTGCTTTCCGGTTTTTTTATATAGCAAGGCGAGTTGTTCCAGCGTAGCAGGATTTGCATTTATATCAATTGCTTTTTTGAAATACGTTTCTGCCTTTTCATTTTCATTTCTTCCCATGCAAATCACCCCGAGATTATGAAATGCCTGCGCGTTCGAGGGATTTAAATTTATTTCGGTAAGGTATTCTTTCTCGGCAGAATCTTTTTTTCCCCACGTATCGTAAATCACTCCGAGATTATTGTGCAAATCCTTTTCATGCGGATTGAGTTCGAGCGCTTTCAAATATTCTCCTGCTGCATTCTTCAGAAGGTTTTTATCCTGTGCCGCCTTGTCCTGAAAATAAATTCCAAGGTTACGGTGCGCAAGCGAAGAGGAAGGAGAATTGTTTACGGCATTGTCCAGAAAATTTTTTGTATCGCTGAAAGTTTTTTCATGCTGAAAAGTCAAGCCAAAGAAAAAGAGCAGAAAAATTATAGCAGACACTTTGTATTGAATTTTATCAAAAGAGAAATTTTTAATCCAATCCATTTCGGAAAGGAAAAATAAAATCCCAACCATAGGGAGATACATTCGATGCTCGTAAAACTGCTGAATTCGGAATTCGCTCGTGCGAATAAAAGTCGGAAGAAGAAAAATTACAAACCAAATTATTCCAAACAAAATCCAATCTTTTCTTTTCTTCTTTGAAAGAAAAAATAAAACAGAAAATAATACAAGCGCAAAAATTCCGAATAAGAAAGAAGTATCCTTCATCACCGGCATGACGGAGAGATTGAACGGAAGCAGAATTTTTCCTATGTACTGAACAATTGCCGGAAAGTTTTCCGCCATACTCGAAATCATTCCTGAAAAATCTTTATGCGGCTGGCCTTTGAGAGCCGCATGGCGCATGACAAACCAAAGTGCAGATACAGAAAACCATCCTATGAGAAAAATCTTTTTATTGTACGAAATAAATTTTTCTTTTCGGATGAAATGAAGATAGTAAAGGCAAACGGCAATTAATCCCACGGCAATTTCTTTTGTGTAAAGAGCCAGCGCAAAAAAGAAAATACTCAGCACATAATGCTTGCGCTGCTGACTTTCTATAAAATCACGAAAAAAAAGAAACGAGCCGATTGAAAAAATAGTTACTAAAATATCTACAACACCCGGCACCCACGCAACCGCCTGCGCAAATAAAGGATGAACTAAAAAAAATAAAGACAGAAGCAAAGAAGTTTTCGTGGCACTATTTAACCGTACAAGCAAAATAAAAATCAGGTAAGCCGCAAGCAAATGCAAAAGCAGTGAAGAAAAATGATAGACAAAAAGATTTTCTTTTCCGATTTGCGCATTCAGAATAAACCAAACTGTTTCCATCGGGCGGTAAAAAACATCGGAGCCGTTGATGAAGACGGTTTTCTTAAAAGCATCTGAAATGTTTGAAAGATGGCTGATGTAATTCTGATTTTCCAGAATGAGCGTGTTGTCATCAAAGTTGGTATACTCAAATGAAAAAGTCCGGGCATAAAGCAAAATTCCAACTATAGAAATGATAAACAGCGGATGCAGTTTCTTATTCATTTACGGGCAAAGGTACAGATATGCATGAATGTTTGTATATTCGTTTCTCCGCTATGAAATACAGAAAAAAAATTATTTCAGCCGCAGCTTTTTTTCTTTTCATTGGAACTTTTTTATCCTGCACAAAAGAAAACAGATGGGATATGTTAAAAGGTACGGGCGAGCGGATTACCGAAACGCGCGCGCTTCCTTCCTTCACAAAAATTTATTTGACAGATGATATAAACCTTTTCATTCAGCAGGGAAATGAGCAGGAAGTAACTGTGGAAGGAGGAAAAAAACTTCTGCCGCTTGTAAAAACAGAAATCATTGGCGGAGAACTTTACCTGAAAAATGCCAACCGCTGCAAATGGGCGCGCAGTTATAAAAAAGGAGTCATCAACGTGTATCTTACCCTGCCGCGCATTGAAAGCATTTGGAATTACGGCAGCGGAATAATTAAAAGCACCGGCACCATCGCCTGCGATTCGTTGGACATCCGCACTGCAGAATCGGGAGATGTAGAACTTACGGTAAACTCAACGAAAGTAGTTTTTGTAGAGATGAATGGAACCGGAGATATAACACTTCACGGAAAAACCCCGCTCATGGGATTTTTTCATATTGGTGAAGGATTTTTGCACAACGAGGATTTTGAAACCGATTATGCGTGGGGAACATCACAGGCATCGGGCAATGAATACCTGAATGTTCGGAAATCACTTTGGGCAAAAATTGAATGGGCGGGAAATATTTATTACAAAGGCAGTCCTCCATCGGTAGAAGTAAAAATTACCGGAAAGGGAAAAGCAATTGCTGTTAACTAAATGCTCAGAAGTTTATTTTTTTTTCTGAAACTCTCGTTCTACTGGTGGCTTTTTTTCGCGCTGTACCGGCTGATTTTTATTTTGGTTTTTCTTTCACGCATTCCGAAAGGAAAATTTTATGAGGCGCTTATGACATTTTTATATGGACTGCGGCTCGATGCTTCTGCAATTGCGTATCTCATCAGTGTGCCGCTCATACTCTGGAGCATTCAGCAATTTCTGAAAAATAATTTTCTGAACTTAGTGAATCATTATTATAACTTGCTGCTGATTGCGCTGGTTACCATTGTGTGCATTTCAAACATTGCCATGTACAGCGAATGGAACGCGCTGATTAATTACAACACGCTGCATTACCTTTTAGCGCCCGCAAAAATGTTTCCTTATTTAAACACATGGCAAATGGTTGCCGCCCTCATCGGAGTAGTGATTGTCATTGCTGTTTTTGTTTTGCTCTTCCGCGTAATGATATTGATGGTGCTTCCCTACTCCACTTCGAAACCATCACGCAAAGTCATTGTTATTTCCATTGCCGCGCCTGTTATTTTTTTGGTAATGCGCGGAGGCACACAGCAAACGCCCATCAACGAATCGTTTGCCTGCTATTCTGAAAATTTATTTATTGACCACGTGAGCATTAATCCGGTTTGGCATTTGGGGCGCACGGCATTTTTAGGAGTGGAAGAAGAAAAAAAGCCCCAACCCTAAAGGGAGAATTATGAAAAAAAATATTTTCACTTATGTTCCACTGTTTTTATTCTTTCATTTTGTTAACGCACAGGATTCTTCTTATTACGTTTCAAATTTTCTTCGCTACGATGATTTTGTGTATAAAAAAAATATCCGCACCGTGCGGCTCGAGCGTGATGATTATGAATTCACCGCACCCATACTAAAACTCGGCTCGAATGATAAACTCAAACTGCTGTTCGATGACCTGGATAACGATACCAAAACCTACCGATTCACCATTGTTCACTGCGATGCCAACTGGAATCCCACCGACCGCCTGCTTCAATCGGAATACATCACCGGATTTTTTGACGATGGAATTCTCGATTATCAATATTCTAAAAACACGTTGCAGAAATATGTTCACTACGAATTGGTTTTTCCAACGGAAAATCTCAAGCCGGCAAAATCGGGAAATTACATTCTGAAAGTTTTTCTCAATTACGACCCGAACGATGTTGTGCTCACAAAACGATTCATGGTGCTCGATGACCGGCTGAATATTATTCCCGAGGTACATCATCCTTCCATCACGGACAATTATAATTACAAACAGGAAATTGATTTCACCATTCAAACTTCCAATTACCAAATTGTAAATCCTTACCAGGATTTAAAAGTAATGCTCATGCAGAATGATCGCTGGGACAATGCCATTACCAAACTCAAACCGCTTTTTGTAAAAGACAACGAACTCACGTATCACAACGAGCAGGATAATGTTTTTGCCGGAGGAAATGAATTCCGGAACTTCGATATAAAAAGTATTCGCTGGCGCTCGGAGTATGTAAAAAATGTTTGGCAGGATTCTGCGCGCAATTACCACGTGCAACTTTTTCCCGGCAAACGCAGAAATTATCTCGGCTATTTTTCCGACCGCGATTTGAATGGGAAATATAAAATTGTGAGGCAGGAAAGTTCGCCCAATGCCAGCGAATCGGAAGCTGAATATATTTACGTGCATTTCACGCTGCTTATGGATAACCCGGTAACTGACGGAAGCATTTATGTTTTTGGCGCTCTCACCGGCTGGAAATATTCCAACGAATACAAAATGTTTTACAATAAAACGCTGAAGCAGTATGAAGCCACGCTGTATCTCAAACAGGGTTATTACAACTACGAATACGTTTACTTAAACGATGGCGAAAAAACAGGCGATGAAACTTTTGTGGAAGGCACCCACTTTGAAACCGAAAATGATTATGAAATTTATGTTTACTACAAACCGATGACGAGCAATTACGATATGCTGATAGGAATGAAACGGTTTAACTCATGGAAATATTAAAAAGTATAAGAAAAAAAATTCAACGTGGAAATTCATTTAATATATTTCCTTCCTGCTTGCCTTCAGCGTATTCATCAGAAGAGAAGCAATCGTCATTGGCCCCACTCCGCCAGGCACAGGAGTGATGAAAGAACATTTCGGAGCCACTTCATCAAACTTCACATCGCCTAAAAGTTTCCAGCCGGATTTTGTTTGGTCAGATTTCACTCGTGTAATTCCCACATCAATCACCACCGCGCCTTCTTTCACATAATCTGCTGTGAGAAATTCTGCCTTGCCGAGAGCGGCAATAATAATATCTGCACTTTGACAAATTTCTTTCAGGTTTTTTGTTTTGCTGTGTGTGAGTGTAACCGTACAATTTCCGGGATAAGAATTTCTCGCAAGAAGAATGCTCATAGGAGAACCAACGATGTGGCTTCTTCCAATCACTACGCAGTTTTTTCCTTCGGTAGGAATTTTATATCGTTCGATGAGTTGCAAAATCCCAAAAGGAGTTGCGGGAAGATAAGTTGGAAGATTCAAAGCCATTCGTCCCACGTTTGCAGGATGAAATCCATCCACATCTTTTTCGGGAGCGATGGCTTCAATAACTTTTCGTTCAGAAATAGTTGAGGGAAGAGGAAGCTGAACAATAAATCCGTCAATGTCTTTGTCATTATTTAATTCGGAAATCTTTTTCAGCAAATCATTTTCAGAAGTTGTATCGGGCAATCTTACGAGCGTTGATTTGAATCCAACACGCTCGCACGCTTTCACTTTTCCGCCAACATACGTTTCGCTCGCGCCATCATTGCCGACAAGTATTGCTGCGAGGTGGGGAATTTTTTCTCCGGAAGATTTTATCTTCTTTACTTCCTCAGCAATTTCGCTTTGGATTTGTTCTGATATTTTTTTACCGTCAATTATATGCATTTGATTTCCCCCTTAATAAAGGGGGTTAGGGGGTTGTCTGCAATTTATTTTTGATTTCCAATTCTTCAATAAAATCTTCGACTACTCTTATAATATGATGAATCTGGATTTTAATTGATTTATCATCCAATCTTAAAAAAGTAATTCCTAATTTCTCAAGTTCATTCTGTCTTTTCAAATCCTCTTCAGCTTTTTCATTATGGCTACTTCCATCTACTTCGATTGCAAGTTTTAATTTGCTGCAATAAAAATCAACAATATATTTTTTAATCGGCTTCTGACGCATAAATTGATATCCTTTGATTTTTCTTCCTTTCAATTGTTTCCATAATAAAACTTCTGAAAGCGTGCTGTTGTTTCGTAAATCACGAGAGAGTTGCTTTAGATTTGAATTGTAATAGATTTTCATTTTATATTTTCCCACAACCCCCTTTATCCCCCTTTGGTAAGGGGGATAATACATCATCTTGGTTTCGGCATATTTTGCATCATCTTTCTCATCTGGTCTTTGTTGCCCATCATCCGCATCATCTTGCGCATGTCTTCAAATTGTTTCATCAGCCGGTTCACATCTTGAATGGGTCGCCCGCTGCCTTTTGAAATTCTTTGCCTGCGGCTTCCGTTGATTATGTCGGGATTGTTTCTTTCTTTCGGAGTCATTGATTGAATGATGGCTTCAATTCCTTTGAACGCGTCATCGTTGATATCAATATCTTTCATCGCTTTTCCAACTCCGGGAATCATTCCGATTAAATCTTTCATATTGCCCATCTTTTTTATTTGCTGAAGCTGCCCGAGAAAATCATCGAAGTCAAATTTATTCTGCGCGAGTTTCTTCTGAAGTTTTTTTGCTTCTTCTACATTGAACTGCTCCTGCGCTTTTTCAACGAGCGTAACAATATCTCCCATTCCCAAAATTCTATCCGCCATTCTATCCGGATGAAAAACATCAATCGCATCCATCTTTTCGCCCGTTCCAACAAACTTGATTGGCTTGTTCACGACAGATTTTATCGAAAGCGCAGCACCACCACGCGTATCGCCATCTAATTTTGTAAGCACCACTCCATCGAAATTTAATTTATCATTGAAAGCTTTTGCAGTATTCACTGCATCCTGTCCCGTCATTGCATCCACCACAAATAAAATTTCCTGCGGGTCAACGGCTTTTTTCACTGCGGAAATTTCATTCATCATCTGTTCGTCAATCGCAAGGCGGCCGGCAGTGTCAATGATTACAACCGTGTGGTTATTATTTTTTGCAAACTGAATTGCTTTCTTCGCAATGTCAACTGCATTTTTATTTTCCGGTTCGGCAAAAACAGAAACTCCAATCTGCTCTCCTAAAATTTTCAACTGGTCAATCGCAGCAGGGCGGTAAATATCGCAGGCAACAAGCAATGGATTTTTTCCGCGCTTGTTCTTTAAATAGTTTGCAAGTTTTCCGGAGAAAGTTGTTTTGCCCGAACCTTGAAGTCCGCTCATTAAAATCACAGTAGGATTTCCCGTGAGTTTGATTTCTTCGTTCTTCCCGCCCATCAGTTCCGCTAACTCATCGCGGGTGATTTTCGTCATCAATTGTCCGGGAGAAATTGAAGTGAGAACATTTTGACCGAGCGCTTTCTCCCTTACGTTATCGGTAAAAGTTTTTGCTACTTTATAATTCACATCCGCATCGAGCAGCGCTTTACGGATTTCTTTGAGCGTTTCGCTCACGTTTACTTCCGTAATCTTTCCCTGCCCTTTCAGAATTTTAAAGGCGCGTTCTATTTTGTCGGATAAATTTTCAAACATGGTTTCAAAAAATGAAAGGCGAATTTAGGAATTTTATCTGGCGGAAATTTAAGAGATATAATTCCTGTCATGTTTTATACCTTATTATATGCTGAGGAAAGAATATTTCGTTTCTTTTGAAACATTTTGACCTTCAACGAAGTAAACCTATCAGATTTACTGACTTAAACATAAAAGGGATTTACTTTGCAGTCAATTCAGAAAATCAAAATCAGGACATGAAAAAAACGCTCGGGCAAATATTAAAACGCGAACGCAAGAAGCGCAAACTTTCCCAGGAAGAAATTGCAGATAAACTCAACACCGACAAGCAATATATTTCAAACGTTGAGAACGGGCGAAAAAATATCACCATTGAGCAACTCGAATTAATTCTTCTTGCCATCGGTGCCGACCACAAGGATATTTTGAAATTAAAATAGTCCCCGGAATTTTTTTTCTTTTTCTCTAAAATATATTTTCCCTTCATTCGTCTTCATAGGTATGAAAGCCCTTTCGCTTACCTTTGATTCAGTAATGACGCAGACCCAGAACCAATCCATTCAGGAGACGGTGAAAAAGGAAAGCCCGCGCTTGCTGGATTTTATACGCAGGCGCATTCCCAATGCCGATGATGCCGAAGACATTCTGCAGGATGTCTTTTATCAATTGGTGGAAAACACGCGGTTGATGAAACCCATTGAAGATGTTGGCGCATGGCTTTTCACAGTCACCCGCAACAAAATTACCGATTTGTTTCGCAAGAAAAAACCTGAGTCGCTGGAAAAGCAAATGATTCATTCGCACGAAGAGGAAGGCGAAATGCTTAACCTCTCGGATATTCTTCCCGCTAAAAATGATTCACCGGAAAATAAAATGCTTCGTTCGGCTGTGACCGAAGAACTGGAAGATGCGCTGGACGAATTACCGAAAGAACAGCGCGAGGTTTTCATGCTTCACGAAATTGACGGGAAGAGTTTCAGGGAAATTTCTGAACTCACAGGAGAAAGCGTGAATACATTGCTTTCGAGAAAAAGATATGCGGTATTATTTTTAAGAGAACGATTAAAAGAATTATACAAAGAACTACTAAACAACTAAAACAAAAAACTATGAGAAACCATTGGATTAAAAGATGCATCGGCATCGGCATAGCATGTGTGGCAGGCGCGTTCCTGCTCGGCTATGTGGTAATGGCATTATGGAACTGGCTGATGCCTGAACTTTTCGGACTCGGCATGATTACTTACTGGAAAGCATTCGGAATTCTGGTGCTTGCGAAAATTCTTTTCGGAGGATTCAGAGGAAGACACGGATGCGGATGCGGATACGGTGGGCACTGGCGAGGCGGCTGGCACTCACGCTGGAAACAAAAATGGGAAGGCATGAGCGAAGAAGAGCGTGCAAAGTTCCGCAAGTGCTGTGACCCCGATTGCTGTGAACAGGAGGAAAAAAAAGAAATGCTATAATGCATATGGAATAAGGAGTGCTTCTAACTCTGTCAGGCGTTTAAATCCTGACAGGGTTTTTTATCTCATGTTGCCTGCTGAACACATTATCTCCCGCAAAAAAGAAATCTTTCCGTCAATTCCCGTGTTTTAATGTTAGTGAGGTTATAAATGAGAAGGCAATATTAATCCAATACCGAATTTATTTTTTTATTATCGGCTTCTATTTCGTAAAACTTATAGCGGATGCCAATCGTCAACTGCTGAATTCGTCATTGGTCATTCAGCGCATTGCTCTTTAAAAGGTTACTGATGCCATAGCAGAAAACAGCTTCGGCAGAAAAAAGTTTGTTGATGCGAAAGGAGATTCCTATTCGCGGTTCAAAATCATAATCGGCAATATCCAATTTATCCATCTTGGAAGAATAAGAAGCGGAAACAGAATTCTGACTGAATGTTCCGTTTATTTTTCCAACGCTCTGCAACGCAAACAGCGTTTGAACGCCAAGATTAATGTTTACTTTTTTATATGTATAGCCATAGTAAACGGGAATTCCAAGATAACCGATGTATCGCTTATCATCTTCGCTTCTGAAATTGCCGGTTGAATCACGTATCTCCCAATGCTCTTTTCCGCGCACAATTACAATATCTACTTCTGCACCGAGAAATGATTTTCACCTGAACCTCTTTTGATAAAACATTCCTGCTGCTACGCAAGGGCGCAGTAAATCTTTATGAACGGTGAAACTGGGAAGAGAAGAAGTGCTGATTCTGCTCACGCCCGCGCCCGCCTTAAATCCGAAAATAGTTTGTGCAGAAGAAAAAGAAATAAATAAAGACAAACCCGCTGCTGCAAAAAAATATTTCATGGCTGTTACCAAATCACCACCCTTACTGAATCGGCACGGAACATTTTATCTCCTGATTTAATATTGAATGCCTCGTAAAAATCTTTCATATTGCTCAGCGGTCCATCCACGCGAAACTGCGAAGGCGAATGAACATTGGTCATGATTTGATTTGCCAGCGCGGCATCGGTTCGCTGAAACATCCATGAATACGCAAACGAAAGAAAATATCTCTGCGCAGGCGTGAGCCCGTTGATGATTTTATTTTGCTTGTACTGTTCTGTTTTCTTAAACGCCTCAAAACCCATCACCGCACCGCCAAGGTCGGCAATGTTTTCTCCGAGCGTTGCATACCCGCGCACGTGCAAACTATCCAGCACCGTGTAAGCGTTGTATTGCTCCGCTAAAAGTTTTGCGCGCTGAGAAAATTTCACGCTGTCATCTTTCGTCCACCATCCTTTCAGGTTTCCTTCGGCATCGTATTGCCTTCCTTCATCGTCAAAGCCATGCGTGATTTCATGCCCGAAGGTAGAGCCGGCAATCACTCCGTAAATCACCGCATCATCGGGAATTCCGTCAAAGCCCGGGACAATTATGTTGCAGCCAGGAATGCAAATCTCATTGAGCGTTGGCTCGTAGTAGGCGTTGTACGTTTCAGGAGTCATTCCCCATTCGGTGCGGTCAACCGGCTTTCCCCAGTGATTAATCATGTAATCGTAATGCCATTTTGCCGCGCGCATTACGTTTGCGCAATACGTGTTTCGTTCAATCTCCAGCGAAGAAAAATCTTTCCACGTATCAGGCCAGCCGAGTTTCATAGTTACTTTGCTCAATTTGTTAAGCGCTTTCTTCTTTGTGGTGTCGCTCATCCAGTCCAGTTTTTTTATGTGCTCTGCATACACTTCCATTAAATTAGTCGCGAGTTGAATGAATTTATCTTTCGTTTCCTTCGGCAAGTAATTCGCAACATACTCCCGGCTCACAATCTGTTCTAAATTGCTTTCGGTTTCCTCCACTACTCTTTTCCATCTTGGCTTTTGTTCTTTCTGCCCGGAAAGAATTCGGTCATAGAAATTAAAACTTTCGCCTTCAAAACTTTTACTGAGATACGGAGAATAGTTTCGGATAAGATTCCACTTTAAATAAATTTTCCAGTCGGCAATGGAAACTGTTTTCAGCGAAGCATCCACCTGTTTGAAAAACTCCGGTTGCATAACAATGAGCGTATCGCTGTTGGGAATGCCGAAGAGCGCGAGCATTTTTTTCCAATCCACAGCAGGAGAAATTTTATTTATCTCGGCAATGGTCATCTTGTTGTAGTTTTTGTAGGGGTCGCGCAGCGCTTCAATGGTGCGGCTCGCTTTTGCCAGAGAAGTTTCAATAGTCATTATGCTTGTGCTGTTCTTTTCTGCTTCCGTGAAATTATTTCCCATTACCTGAAACATTTTTATAATGTGCTTTACATATTCTTCGCGAATATTTTTTGTGCGCGCATCGTTGTTGAAATAATAATCACGCTCCGGCAAACCAATTCCGCCCTGGCGGATGAACACCGCATACTTAGACGCTAATTTATCATCGCGCGTAACCGTGAAGCCGAACAAAGGATGAACCGACATTGAATGGAGGCGGGCAATGGAAGAAAGCACATCGTCTTTTGTTTTCACTGCGTCAATCTTTTTCAATTCTTCCTCAAGCGGAGTCATTCCAAGTTTTTCAATGGTTGTTGTATCCATGCCGGAGAAAAAGAAATCGCCAATCTTTTGTTTGTTGCTTCCCTTCGTAAGATTTTTTTCTTTCGCGTTTGATTCGCAAATCAGTTTGATTGAATTGTTCACGCTGTCTCTCACTATGAGAAAAATCCCATTGCCTGTTTCGGAAGAAGGAATGGGATTTTGCTTAAACCATTTTCCGTTTGCATACAAATAAAAATCATCTGCCGCGCGAACGCTCGAATCAATATGCTCAACGAGCGGGTCCTTTGATTTTTTTTCTGAGGAGGAATTATTATTCTGACAGGAAGAAAAAATAATTCCTGCAAATAATGCGAGTGTAATGTTTTTCATATTCCGAAATTAAATAAAAAGAGTTGCGGCTACTCCAGCCGACCGATATAATTTTCTTTCTGAAGTTGGTTTAACTTTTCGAATAGCGGCAAGTTGCGCAGTTCTGGTTCTGCTTTATGCTTGTTCACATTCACAATCACAATTTGCCCCTGTTTCTTGCGGAATATTCCTGTGAAATCATAATACGCTGCTATCACGGTAAGTTTTCCATCAGCAATCAACTGCTTGTATTTTTTGCAGGCGATATTCACCTGGTAATCCAGATTTTTTTCAATTACCTGTGCGTGCAGTTTTTCAAAATCAGAAGTATGCGCGTGTTCGTGAATCAGCGGTTTTAAGAAATCAAGTTCGTGCTGAATGTTAAATGTTTCTTCTGAAAACCCTTTGAGGTATGCTTTAATGGCTCCGCAATCGGAATGCCCCATGAAAAGAAGCACGGGAGTTTTCAGGTGGTAAATTCCATAATCAACCGAACCTTCGGTGGATAAAATCTGGTTGCCGATATTCTGAATGGAAAAAATTTTATTCGCAGTATCGGGAAGAAGCGCGTTGAGCGGCACGCGTGAATCCGAACAGGTTACCAGCGTGATGAAAGGCGTTTGCTGCTTTTTGAAAGAGTCAAAATAGTTTTCCTGATGCGCACCTGTAAAGATTTCATTCCCTTCAATTAATTGTGCAATGATGTCGGATGTATTCATCGGTTAAAATATTTTTTCCAAACTTTCCGCCTGCGGCAATAAAAGTTTCGCTCCGTTTTCTGTAATCAGCATTTCATCTTCAATGCGTATTCCGAATTCTCCCGGAATATAAATGCCCGGCTCGTTGCTGAACATATTTCCCGCCTGCAACAATTTTTTATTTCCTCCGACAAGATAATACCATTCATGCCCGTCCATTCCAATTCCGTGACCGAGGCGGTGAGTGAAATAAGTATAGCCGTTTCCGTAGCCGCCTTCAGAAATTATTTTCCGCGCAGCAGCATCTACATTCTCTGCTTCAATTCCCGGCTTGGCAGTTTTCAATGCTTCGTCCTGCGCCTTGCGAACAATCGAAAAAACAGTTTTCATTTTCTCAGTTGGTTTTCCGAAAACGGTGGTGCGCGTGATGTCTGATTCATATCCCTCCACAGAACAGCCGCCATCAATCAGAACAATATCGCCTTGCTTCAATTTATTTTCTTTAACAGTTCCGTGAGGATAAGCCGATGCTTCTCCGAATAAAACCAGCGCACCTCCTTCAACTCCGAATTCTGAAAATAGTTTTGAAACTATTTCTCCGAACTTGCGCTCGCTCATTCCTTCTGTCAGTTTTGTTACGGCAGTTTTATAAACTTCAGCGGTGATGTCATTGGCAATTTGCATGAGTTCTATTTCATGCGCAGATTTTACGCTGCGGCAGCCGGCAGTAACAGTAGTTGCGCTTTGCAAACGCAAAGAAGAAATTGCCTTGCTTATATTTTCAGTTATAACAAACCGTGTGGTTTCTTCCATGCCTAAATTTCCGCTGAGCAAATTATTTTCCGTTAAAACTTTTTTCAGGAGTTCATACGGGCTTTCATTTTCTTCCCATGTAAAAATTTTTGCGCTGCCGGCTTGTTCCTTCGCCCTGCTTTCTTCAAACTTCGGAGAAATAAAAAACGGTTCGCCTTTCTGCGGAAGAATCATGGCAAACAAGCGCTCGCTTCTCCCCCACTTCGCTCCCGTAAAATAATTCAGCGAAGTTCCGCCTTCCATGAGCAGTGCGTCCATTTTATTTTCGAACATAAGTTTGCGTGCGTTTTCAATCCGCTGCAATCTTTCTTCTGCTGTAATTGGTTTTATTCTGTCTGTAATAGATTTTAGTGTTGCAGAAGAAATTTCCGGCAGAGAAAACGAAACAGATGGAACAATTATTCCGAGTGTTGCGGCAGTGCCGGTGGTTTTAATAAAGTTTCTGCGATTCATTAATGAACGAATTAAATCAAATTTCTTCTAACTGATGTAACTTTTCTGCACTTTTTTACGTCAGACGTTCAAAAGAATGTCATAAATAATTTTGTAATTAAAAAATTGGCATTACTTTTGTAAAAACGGAGCAAAACAAAAAATCATTTACAATGAAAACTCTTACATTAATTTTCGCAGTTGCCATGGCAACTTTTTGCATGACGGCTTATGCCCAGCAAAGAACCTCAACTCCTCAGCCGATGCAGATGTCGGCTCCGGTTAAATTTCAAAACTCTCAACCGGCACCTCAGCAAAATTCGCAGAGCACCGCTTCACCGGCTCCTTCGAAAAAAACCGAAGTGAAAAAAGCCGATAAAGAAGAAGCCGCTCCTGCCGTTGACAATAAAATTGCTGTGAGCGATGCCGGAACGCCCGGAGACAAAGCCAACAGCAAAAAAACTTCTCAGCCGGCTGAGAAAAAATCGGCTCCGACTACCGGAGTTTCTCCAAAATAAATTTTCAAACACCAAACTATTTCCATGAAAAATATTTTTCAGGCGGTTGTTATTATTTTTCTTTTTGCACCGCTGTTTTCATTCAGCCAGAATGCGGCAGATAAATTAAAAGAACTCAATACTATTCTTCAGGACGGCTCCAAACCAAAAAGCGAAAGCCAATCCAATCTCGCTGTTTCGGATGAAGGCGCTTCGGGAAGCAAACAAAACTCACCGCAAAAGAAAACCGAAAACCCTGCTAAAAAAAATAGCGGTGCTACGGGAAGTTCAGGCGCGGCCGGGCTTGCTGTTTCAGATGAAGGCGCAACAGGACCTAAAGGAGGAACTAAAACAAACAAAGAAGCATCGGGAACAGGAACATCATCGGGAGAACCAAAGAGCAGCGAAACAAAAACGGTTCAGCCCAAGTAAGAAAATTTGCTTTCAAAATCTTTGAATTGTTGTGCAATCCTGTCTTTTTCCGAAAGGACGGGATTTTTTATTCCCCAGTTTATTCCAATCGCAGCATCATTCCATAAAATTGCATCTTCCGATTCTGTATTATAAACTCCTGAACACTTATACGAAAAAATGGTGTTGTCTTCCAGCACTAAAAAACCGTGGGCAAAACCTTCGGGAATAAACATCATAGTTTTATTTTTTTCCGAAAGAATTTCGGCAACGTATTTTCCATACGTGGGAGAGTTTTTTCGTATGTCAACTGCCGCATCGAGCACAGCTCCTGTGATAACCCGCACAAGTTTTGCCTGCGCATGCGGAGGATTTTGAAAATGCAGCCCGCGCAAAACATCTTTCTGCGAAAGCGATTGGTTATCCTGAACAAATTCTGTTTTTATTCCCTGTTTGTAATAAAATTCTTTATTATAGGATTCAAAAAAATATCCGCGCGCATCTTCAAAAACTTTTGGCTGAATAATGAACAATCCGCTGAGGGAAGTGGGAATCACCTGCATATCAGGAAAAAAATCTTTTGAAGAAGGATTTTTTATTTTGCTTCGTGCCGGGACGGTCTTCGTAATATCCATAGCCCTGTCCATAGCCGTATCCATAGCCATAGCCATAGCCATAATTATATCCGTAGAATTTTCTGTCAATGTCAACGCCATTGAGAATGGCGGAAATTTTTTTGATGCGGTTTTCATTGTAAAGCCGGTCAACATTCTGTGCATAGGCACGCTTGGAATATTCCGAACGGAAAATATAAACCGGATAATCCGCTTTCTGAATTATTGCAACGCCATCGGTAACAAGCCCGACCGGAGGAGTGTCAAGAACTATAAATTCATATTTTGTTCTGAGGTATTTCAGCATATCATCCATTTTACTGCTGATGATTAACTCCGATGGATTGGGAGGAATGGGACCGGCAGTGATGAAGTCAAGATTTTCAAATGAACTATGCTGAACACAATCTTCAAATGAATCTCTTCCGATCAGCAGCGTGCTCATTCCTTTTATATTTTCTGCGCCAAAGCCCAAATGAATTTTTGGTTTGCGCATGTCAAGGTCAATGACAATAACTTTTTTTCCCGCATAGGCAATAATTCCGGCAAGATTAATTGCCACAAAAGTTTTTCCTTCGCCCGAAACGGTGGAAGTTACGGCAAGAATTTTAGAACCCGGCTCATTCGAAATAAACTGAAGATTGGTTCGAATGGAACGGAATGCTTCCGCAATAAGCGATTTGGGATTTTTATCCACCAGTAACTGCGAAACGGGAATATCTTTTTTATACTTCGGAACAATTCCGAGGACGGAAATGGAAGCGCTGGTTATTTTATTTATATCGTTCACCGAATTAATTTCATCGTGCGTAATGTATCGGAAAAAAGTAAGCAGCAACGAAACAAGCAGCGCGGCAAGAATTGCCGAAACGGCTACGGTTGTTTTTTGCGGAGAAACCGGAGTGTTTGGAACAATGGCTTTGTCGAGAATGAGATGCTGCGAAACATTTCCTGCCTGAGAAATTGAATATTCGGTTTTCTTTTCGAGCAGAAGGTTATAAAATTTTTCATTGATGCTAAACAGCCGCTGAAGGCGGGAATATTCCACTTCATCCGAGGGCATGCTGTAAAATTTCGCTTCGAGTTCTTTAACTTTCATATCAAGATTTTCTTTTCGGATTTTTAATTTATCCTTAATGGAACGGATGCTTTCGAGTAAAAACTTTTTCTGAACATTTATCTGGCTGTCAACCGATTTTATTTTTTCACTAGTGGGTGTAACCTGGTATAAAAGTTCTTCCCTGTTTTTCAAAAGGGTTTCCAAGGAAGTTATCTGATTTGTAAGCGCAGTTTCATATTCGATTCCGGTAAGAAGAGAAATTAACTGATACGAATCCAAGTCCTTTTTTTCGTCTATATTTTTTTCCACTTCCGTTAAAACATTTTCTTTGAGTTCAAGAGAGATGAGGTCATCTTCCAGCGTGCTCAAACGCGAACTTTCGGCTTCGCCCATATTTTTTGAATCGTTCACTTTGTTATCTTTTTTGAATGTGTAAATGGAAGTTTCCGCATTGCGAAGCCGTTCATAGACAATGTTCAATTGCTCATCCAGAAAGGCCACAATTTTACGGGCGCTTTCGCCTTTTTTTTCTACATCGTACCGGATGAACTCATTTGCCATTGCGGAAACCACATCGGCAGTTTTTGCTGCGTTGTTATCCTGAAAAGAAATTTCAATGGTCTTGGCGGCATCGTTTAGCAAGCGAACATTGAGTCGGGAAAAATATTCATTGGCAAGCGCATCAAAATCATTTATTGTAAAATAAAATTTATTTTCTTTTACAGCGCCTTCCTGATTTTTTATTTCAGAATAATTATTGACCGTAATAGTGCATTCAAAAGCTTTTGTATAAAATTTTTCTCGTGATTTAAATTTTTGCTCAACTGTTAATCCATCTGCAGGATAATGAATAACTCCACCGTCTGCATTTTCGAAATCAATATAAATTCTTCTTCCATTAATAGAAGGTGATTTAACATTTACATCGGCAGTGTAGGAATTGACAAGATAATGTTCGTTGCTTCTGAAAGTTCCTTCGGCAAAATAAGTAACTCCGAGCGGCAAAGCAGAAAGAGCCCTTCGGAAAAAAACTTTTGCGCGAAGGAGTTCGATGGATTTGGCAATGTCATTCTGATTTTCATACATGTTTTCCACATTCAGGATTTTATTCGCTTCGTTTTCAGAATTCACCTGTAAAACTGTTTTTGATTCAAATACCTGAGGCGTGTAACGTAAATAAAGATAAGCGATGCCGGATGCAAACAGAAAAAAAATAAAAATCCAGAAAAGATTTTTTCGCAGGAGAAAAAAGAAAAGCCCCAGTTCAAAATCGCTGCTGAGTTTTGAAACTCTTTCTTTGTATTGTGAAAAAGAATCGGAAGTTTTACTGAACTGGTCGGATAACATAATTAAAAGATTACGGAGTTTTCTTAATTAACTCGATAAACAGAATAGTGGTGGTAATAAATGAAAGATAGGGAAGAATATTTGCCATGACTTCTTTTCCAATTCTCAGGTGCGGTTCTACATAAATAATATCATTTGCTTGTAAAATAAGGTTAGCTTTTTTTACACCATCGAGCGTGGAAAGGTCAATCAAATAAACTTCCGGGTCTTTCAGATTTCCACGAATAAGTTTCACTTTATATGCTTTACCATTTTCTGAAATTCCACCTGCTGAAGCAAGCCCTTCCATTAAGGTTGTATTTTCATTTTGAAGAGGCACTACCAGGGCAGCACCAGCCGCACCCGGAAAAATAATTACTCTGCGATTTGTAACTTCAAGAAGTACAAACGGCTTATTATAGAATGCAGAATATTTTTCTTCCAGAAAAGATTCTGCTTCACGCACAGTCATTCCCTGAAGATTAATTCTCCCTAAGACGGGAAATTTTACCGCACCATCAAATTCAACTTTATAGGTGAGGGAACTTTTTACAGTACGAGTCCCACCTCCGCCAGTTGTTGTTGTGCTTTGTTCACCCAATAAAGTTGTCAAATCAACTAATTTAAACCCGTCATTTGTATAAATATTAAAACTCAATTCATCATTTTTTGAAATTTTATAAACGGCAGGCGGCTCAGTTGAAAAAGTATTATACTTAAAATCTTTTCCTGTCTTTAACATTACACTCGGATTAAGGGAGCGGCAGGCGGATAAGAAAACTGCAACCGCAATAAAAAAAACAATAACGATTCGTTTCATACTATGTGTAATTTCAGGATGGTAAAGTTATTAAAATATGCGGAACAAAATTATTTTAGAAGTTGCGTATAGAGTAATTTCATGTCATTCACAAGCCGTGAGTAACTGAATTTATCTTTCACAAAATCCCAGCCGCCTCTACCCATTTCACTCCGCAAATTATCGTTATCAACCAAACGAAGCAGGTTATCAAAATATTTTTGTTCATCTGAAATTTCGGAAAGCAAGGCGGTGTTATTTGGAACTACAGCGTTTTCAATTCCACCAACGCTTGTAGAAACAATCGGGCGATTTGCCGCTTGTGCTTCAATCAAACTCACAGGCGTTCCTTCATTAAAAGAAGTAAGGCAAACAATATCCAATCCGGGATAAATTTTATCCACGTTTTTTTCCCAGGAAGTAAATAGAATGTTTTCTTTTATGCCAAGTTCTTTTGCTTTTTCTTCAAGAAAATTTCTTTCTTCGCCATCTCCAATTAGGAAGCCAAGGATTTTTTTCGAAGAATTTTCTTTTAGATATTTTATTGCGTACAAAAACAAAGAATGATTTTTTACCGGCACCAATCTTCCCACAATTCCAATGGCGATTTCATTTTCTGAAAGATTATATTTCGCTCTGAAATTTTTTCTTTTCATTTCTATATTCTCATGAAAACGGTTCAAATCAAACCCAAGTGGAACTACATGCACTTTTTCAGAAGAACATATTTTATGCTCTTCAACTAATTCCTGTTTTTGCTTTTCACTTAGTGCACTTATTGCTGAAGTTTTTTTTGCAAGTTTTCTTTCAATATTTTTATAGAAAAGAGTTTTAATTCCTCCAAAATAAGAATGAAAAACATGTCCATGAAAAGTGTGAACAGTTACCGGAACCTTGCATGAAAATGCCGCTTGCCTTCCAAGCGCGCCTGCTTTTGCCGCATGCGTATGAACAATGTGCGGTTGAAATTCCCGAATACTATTTTTTATCTTATGATACGCTGCAAAATCATTGATTGGATTTATTGAGCGTTTCATTTCGGGAATGATTTGATAATTCAGACCGAGATTTTTCAAAATAAATTCTGAACTTTCTTCGGTTTCATCTTTCATTCCGCCAATAAGAAGCGTTTCAAAATCAGGAGAAAGATATTTGGTAAGATAGGCGGCATTGTAAGTTGGCCCTCCCAGATTAAAACGATTTACTATGCGCAGAATCCTTGGCATATTTGAATTCAAAGTTAATTGATTTGGCTATACTTGCGTAAATGAAACTACACCGCAATACTGTTGATGCTATTTTAAATTCGTTGCACGAAATTTTTTCTGAGAATAAATACGCGGACAAAGTAATTGAGCGCATTTTGAAAACCAATCCGAAATGGGGTAGCCGCGACAGAAAATTTATTGCCGAAACAATTTATGATATTGTAAGATGGTATCGTTTGTTGGTTTATTCTCTTCCTTATAAAGAAGTTGATTATGAAAAAATTTTTTCTGCATACTGTGCGCTGAAAGGTATAAAAGAAGACAAAATAATTTCAGAAAAATTGGAAGGAGCGAAATCCATTCGCAAAATTCGAGAATCAATTCCCGATTGGATGGATGAACTTGGCGTAAAAGAATTGGGAGAAGAGAAATGGGAAAAAGAAATTCATGCACTGAACGAGGAAGCGAAAGTAGTTCTTCGCGCAAACACACTGAAAACTTCCAGGGAAGAACTTCAAAAAATTCTTCTTGCAGAAAATATTGATACAGAAGTTTCGGAAAATTATCCTTCGGCATTAATTCTAAAAAAGCGGCAGAATATTTTTTCTTTACAATCGTTTAGAGATGGATTGTTTGAAGTGCAGGATGCTGCTTCGCAGATGGTTGCACCTTTTCTCGATTCAAAAGAAGGCATGCGAGTGATTGATGCTTGTGCTGGTGCAGGAGGAAAAACTCTTCACCTTGCCGCATTAATGAACAATAAAGGAAAAATAATTGCGTTAGATACCGAACAGTGGAAACTTGATGAACTAAAAAAAAGAGCAAGGCGCGCGGGCGCAAATAATATTGAACCGCGATTGATTGATTCGTCAAAAACAATTAAACGTATGGAAAATTCTGCCGATAGGTTATTGCTTGATGTGCCATGCTCCGGGCTTGGAGTGCTGAAAAGAAATCCTGACGCTAAGTGGAAATTGACTATGGAATTTATTGAAAAGATAAAACTGATTCAGCAAAAAATTCTGAATGATTACTCCATAATGCTAAAAGAAAAAGGCATTCTGGTTTATTCAACTTGCAGTATTCTCTCCTCTGAAAATGAAAAACAAATTGAAAAATTTTTAATGGAAAGAAAAAATGAATTTTGTTTGATGGAACAAAAAACAATTTATCCAAGCGAGGGCTTTGATGGGTTTTTCATGGCGAAAATTCAAAGAACAGGTAGTAATAATTATTTCGGTTTCTGATTTGTCTTTTTTATTCAAAACATTATGAACATTTTCAGGTTGAAAAAAATGATTATATTCAAAAGAGGTTATACGGCACGAAAAGTACATTTGACCTATTGAATAATAATTATTTTTGAATATCGTAACATTTCGCATAGAGAATCGTTAAACTACTAGAAACACTATGGAATCAAAATTCTCACAGCGCGTAAAAGATGTTCTGAGTTTCAGCCGCGAAGAAGCGCTGCGACTTGGACATACTTATATAGGTCCCGAACATCTCCTTCTCGGAATGATTCGCGAAGGAACAGGAATGGCAATAAAAATTCTGAAGGAACTAAATGTGGATTTATCGGCACTCAGAAAAGAACTCGAAATATCCATTGCGACTCCCGGCAAGAAAAGCACTTTCAAATTGCAAAACGTTCAACTCGTAAAACAGGCGGAGCGGGCAATTAAGTTCACACATCTCGAAGCAAGAGAACTAAAAAGCAATGTGATAGGAACGGAACATTTATTGTTAGCTATATTAAAGGATAACGACAGCATAGCAACCAAATCGCTTCACAAGTTCAATATTGACTATGAAGCGATAAAAGATAAAATAGAAGAAATGAATTCAGACGAAAAATTATTTGACCCAAAAGCGGAATTTCCCACGCAGGCAGATGATGACGATGATGACGCAACGTCCTACGGCAATGCTCCCAAGAAAGGCGGAGAAGCCCGTTCTAAAACTCCTGTGCTCGATAATTTCGGAAGGGATTTAACCAAAGCGGCAGAAGAAGGAAAACTTGACCCGATTGTGGGAAGAGAAAAAGAAATTGAGCGCGTGTCTCAAATTCTCAGCCGCAGAAAGAAAAACAATCCCATTCTCATAGGAGAACCGGGCGTTGGTAAATCAGCAATTGTAGAAGGGCTCGCGCTGCGAATTGTTCAGCGAAAAGTTTCGCGCGTGCTCTTCAACAAACGAGTTGTGATGCTCGACCTTGCATCACTGGTAGCGGGGACTAAATATCGCGGTCAGTTTGAAGAACGCGTAAAAGCAGTGATGAATGAACTGGAGAAATCTCCGGATGTCATTCTTTTCATTGACGAGATTCATACAATCATTGGTGCAGGTGGAGCTTCGGGTTCGCTTGATGCTTCCAATATGTTCAAGCCCGCTCTTGCGCGAGGAGAAATTCAGTGCATTGGTGCAACTACGCTTGATGAATATCGCCAGTACATTGAAAAAGACGGAGCGCTCGACAGAAGATTTCAGCGCGTGATGGTTGATCCTACTTCCGCAGATGAAACAATTCAGATACTTCATAATATAAAAGGTAAGTACGAAGACCATCATAACGTAACGTATACCGATGACGCAATTAAAGCTTGCGTCAACCTGACTGTGCGTTATATGTCAGACCGTCATTTACCTGACAAAGCGATTGATGCGCTCGATGAATCCGGTTCAAGAATTCATATCACAAACATTTCTGTTCCGAAAAATGTTTTGGAGATTGAAAAAAAGATGGAAGAAATCAAGGACGAAAAAAATAAAGTGGTGAAGAGCCAGAAGTTTGAAGAAGCAGCGCGCCTTCGCGATATTGAAAGACAATTACTCGAACAATTAGATGTAGCAAAAAAATCCTGGGAAGAAGAAACTAAAACTCACCGTCAGGTTGTAACGGAAGAAAATGTTGCCGAAGTGGTGGCGATGATGACCGGAGTTCCTGTTCAGCGGATTGCGCAGAGCGAAAGTTCCCGCTTGGTGAATATGAATGAATCGCTGCAGGGAAAAGTCATTGGTCAGCAGGAAGCGATTAAAAAAGTAGTGAAAGCAATTCAGCGCAACCGCGCAGGATTAAAAGACCCGAACAAACCAATCGGCTCATTTATTTTTCTTGGACCAACAGGCGTTGGAAAAACACAATTGGCAAAAGAACTCGCAAAATATTTATTCGACAGCGAAGATTCTCTGATTCGAATTGACATGAGCGAATACATGGAAAAGTTTGCTGTGTCGCGTTTAATTGGCGCGCCTCCCGGATATATTGGCTATGAAGAAGGCGGACAACTCACCGAAAAAGTAAGGCGCAAGCCCTACTCTATTGTTCTGCTCGATGAAATTGAAAAAGCACATCCGGATGTTTTCAATCTTCTGCTGCAAGTTTTAGATGACGGACAACTCACCGATTCCCTCGGAAGAAAAGTTGATTTCAAAAATGCGATTATCATCATGACTTCAAATATCGGCACGCGCCAGTTAAAAGATTTCGGACAAGGAGTTGGATTCACCACCGCTGCAAAAGCTGCCATTGCCGATGAACATTCAAAAACTGTGATTGAAGGTGCATTGAAAAAATCCTTCGCTCCTGAATTTTTAAACCGCATTGATGATGTGGTAGTGTTCAACGCGCTGAACAAAGAACACATTCACGAAATCATTGACATCGAACTTGAAAAACTTTTCAAGCGTGTGAACGCACTCAACTATCAGATTAAAGTTACCGAGCCCGCAAAAGATTTTATTGTGGACAAAGGATTTGATTCGCAATATGGCGCTCGTCCGCTCAAACGCGCCATTCAAAAATACATTGAAGACCCGCTTGCAGAAGAAATCATCAAAGCAGGCGCAGCCGAAGGCGACACGATTGAGATTGACCATGAGAAAAATGCCGAAGAAGTTTTTATCAAAGTGATTAAGCCGAAAGAAAAGAAAGCGAAGAAGAAAGAAGAATAACATTTGGCAGTTTCATTTAAAAAAAGGCGGAGGAAAAATCTTCTGCCTTTTTTATTTCTTCCTTTTTGTAAATTCGTATAGCATCAATCATGAAATTCAATTTAACATCCGCATTCTCCCCCACAGGCGACCAGCCCGAAGCGATTAAGCAATTGGTAAAAGGATTGCAAGACACAATGCCTTTTCAAACTTTGCTTGGCGTAACCGGTTCGGGAAAAACTTTTACGATTGCAAATGTGATTCAGCAGGTGGAAAGACCAACGCTTGTTCTTTCGCATAACAAAACCCTCGCAGCGCAACTTTACGGAGAGTTTAAAGAATTTTTTCCAAAGAATGCAGTAGAGTTTTTCGTTTCTTACTATGACTATTATCAGCCAGAAGCTTTTATTCCCACCACAAATACATATATTGAAAAAGATTTACAGATAAACGATGAGATAGAAAAACTTCGCCTGAGCACAACTTCCGCACTTCTTTCCGGCAGAAGAGATGTGATTGTAATTTCATCCGTGAGTTGCATTTATGGAATCGGAAACCCTGCGGAGTTTCATAAAAATATTATTCCTGTAAAAGTCAAGCAGAAAATTTCCCGCAATAAATTTCTTCATCAGTTAGTAGCTTCTCTTTACTCCCGAACTGAAATGGAATTTCAGAGAGGAAACTTCAGAGTGAAGGGCGATACGGTGGACGTAAATCTTGCTTATGCGGATTATTCCGTTCGCATTTTATTTTTCGGTGATGAGATTGAAGAGATTTCCACGTTTGAATCTTCTACCGGAAGAATGCTGGAGAAGTTCGACAGCTTTATAATTTATCCCGCAAATATTTTTGTCACTTCTCCCGACACAATTAATCAAGCCATTGCAAACATTCAACTTGATTTGGGAAAGCAGGTGGATTACTATACTGAAATCGGAAAAAGGGAAGAAGCAAAAAGATTATATGACCGCACCACGCACGATGTGGAGATGATGAAAGAACTTGGCTACTGTTCAGGAATTGAAAATTACTCCAGATATTTTGACGGACGAAAACCCGGCTCGCGACCATTTTGTTTGCTCGATTATTTTCCAAAAGATTTTGTGATGGTGATTGACGAAAGCCACGCAACCATTCCGCAGATTCACGCAATGTACGGAGGCGACCGCTCGCGCAAAGAAGTTTTGGTGGAATACGGATTTCGTCTTCCTGCCGCTATGGACAATCGCCCGCTGAAGTTTGAAGAGTTTGAATCGCTTCTGTACCAGGTAATTTTTTGCAGCGCCACTCCTTCGGAATTTGAATTGCAAAAGTCGGAAGGAATAATTGTGGAGCAATTAATCCGCCCGACAGGTTTGCTTGACCCGATGATTGAAATTCGCCCAACACAAAATCAGATTGATGATTTGCTGGAAGAAGTAAGAATTGTTTCCGAGCGCGATGAACGAGTTCTTGTTACAACTCTTACAAAAAGAATGGCAGAAGAACTTGCAAAATATTTGGCGAATGCAGGCGTGCGCTGCCGTTACATTCATTCGGATATTGATACAATGGAACGCGTGGAAATTCTCCGCGACTTGCGTTTGGGTTTGTTCGATGTGCTCGTTGGAATAAATCTTTTGCGCGAAGGGTTGGATTTGCCCGAAGTTTCGCTCGTTGCCATTCTTGATGCCGACAAAGAAGGATTTCTCCGCTCTGAACGTTCGCTGGTTCAGGTTGTCGGGCGCGCTGCGAGAAATGTAAATGGAAAAGTAATTATGTATGCCGATAAAGTTACCGACTCCATGCAAAAGACGATGGACGAAACCACGCGCAGAAGAAAAAAACAAATTCAATATAACTACGAACACAACATTAAGCCGCAGTCAATCGTAAAAGCGAAAAATACAACTTCTATTCTTGGCGGGAGTTCAGCTATGAAATACGCTTACGTTGAAAAAGAAACTCTGGATTATGCCGCAGACCCGGTTACGCAATACATGACGCAGGAACAAATTCAAAAAGCAATTGACAAACTGCGAAAAGAAATTACCCGCGCTGCAAAAGAAATGGATTTTATGGAAGCCGCACGGTTGCGAGATGAATTATTTGCGATGGAAAAGAAACTGAAGAAGTGAATTCTGTTCACTTCACCACCACCATTTTCTTTGAAACAATTCCCGCTGCGGTTTTCAGTTGAAGCAAATAAATTCCTGTTTCTATATTATTTAAATTCATTTGGAATACATTTGTGCCAGCATTGCAGTTTATTTCCTTGTTCACAACCTTTCTTCCCTGCACATCCAGAATATCAACCTGCAGAGGATTGTTTTCTGGAATTGAAATTATTCCTTTGAGAATATTA
>JACQAL010000038.1 GCA_016195025.1 Bacteroidota bacterium
AACATCTGGGAGGATTGGGAGCGGGCGCGCTCTGCGCGCCCGCTTCTCTCCCTATAAAAATTAAAGATGTCATTCCGAATGGAGCGAAGCGAAATGAGGAATCTCATTCAATAATGAAGTCCTTAAGCAAAACTCACGTTATTAGTCAGTACAAGAAGTTTCCTATTGAGCAAAACTTGCTTTTGTCTGATAAAGAAATGCACTGGGGGTGTTGAACCGCAATGATATTTCAAAACCGCCCCTGCCGGTGGTTGCTGCTGTTAACCCGGAAATGTTGGTATCGTAACTTATACCGATGGCATATTTATCCACCTCATACATGAAAAAAGGAATCACGGCATCTCTGTTCCGGTAATAACATCCTAAGGTGAACGCTGAACTTTTAATGAATCCTGTATAGACCGAATTTTCCTTGAGTTTGTATTTAATCCGCATTCCCGCAGTTAACTCGGTGAGTTTTCCCTGCTGCATATATATCGCTGACGGACCAATGGAGTAATTGGTATTTTTTATTCCGAAGAATGAACCCAGGTGCCCTGTCCATTTCACGTTAAGCCCGTCAGAAGTTCCAAGATAAGATTGCGGTGGCTGATTCAGGTGCATCACCGATACTCCCGCGTTAATGTGTTTTTGACTGTTGGCTGTCATGTATTTTTCCCCATCGCCATAACTCCACAAAATGCCCGCGCCAAAATCACCATACGCGAAAGATTGGCTTGAAAATTTTTCACCCGAAGGAGCACCCGGGTCATACACGCCTGAGGTGTATTGACTGTTCCATCTTAATCCATCGGGCGAAATGCTTTTTTCGGCAATGCCTCCGATAATTCCGCCCGAAAATACATTCTTGTCATTGAGCACGGCATGATAGGCGATACTAAGGTTTGCCTGAAACTGTTTTATGCTGCCATCCCCGGCTTTATCAGAAAACAGGGTGATGCCTGCGGCAAGCCCTTTCTTAAAAGTAGAGGTGGCATTTTTCACCTTCGTCCAGTTGGGTTGTGCAAATCTCATTTCAAACGTTGCCGCTGAGGTGCGGTAAGCATCCACTACACGCCACTGCTCTTTGTGCTGTAAGGTCGCCTGCAAATCTTTATAAGCCGCTGTGAGAGCAGGATTTACCGCGAGCGGTGAAAAATCATATTGGGAAAAATGAATATCCTGAGCAGCACCGATTACACTGATTAAAAAAAAGAGTACACCGATAAGAAATGTTGGCATACTGGAATATTGGAATGTTGGGATTACATCATCCTTCCATCCTTCCATCCTTCCATTCTTCCGTTTTTGTTTTCTTGTTTTCATGTCGTTGAATTTTTATTTTACCAAACTGATGTTTCCTTTTTGTTTAAATGTGTCCCCGTTGCTGAGTTGGGCTTCGAAGAAATAAACGAACACGGCAGTGTTCAGTGCTTGTCCCTTGTACATTCCGTCCCAGCAGTTTGAAAGGTCATCCGACTCAAAAACTTTTTCACCCCAGCGGTCATATACTTTCAGAACAAAACTGATAATGCAGGCGTTTTGCGGAACACAATACTGATCATTAGTCACATCCCCGTTCGGTGAAAAGGCATTTGGCAAAAGTGCGTCCAATGATTGGATGATACATGGAATTTCAATAGTAATTGTTACGCATGCACTGTCGGTGCAGCCGTTGGCATCAGTAACAACTACACAGTAAGCAGTAGTTTGCGCTGGTGTTGCCACAGGATTTGCGCAAGTAGTACAACTTAATCCGGAAGCAGGCGACCAGGAGTAGGTTCCCCCACCGCTGGTGGCAGTAAGTGTTGTGCTTGCACCGGTGCTAATAATAGTTGGACTGGCGTTAGCTGTTACGGTTGGTCCGGGTATTTGTGTAACGCTTACGGTTTGTGTTTTTATACATCCGTTGGCATCCGTTACTGTTGCGGTATAATTTCCTGCGGCAAGCCCGGTTGCTGCTGCAGTTGTTTGCCCGTTGGTCCAACTGTAAGTGTAAGGAGCAGTTCCGCTGCTGGCATTCGCTGTAGCGGTTCCGTTATTCACAGTACATCCGGTTTGAGTAGAAGAAGTGCTGAGCGTTAATGTGTTGACAGATGTTATTGTAACTGTCTGCGTTTGTGTGCAGCCGTTTGCATCGGTAATTGTTACAGAATAATTTCCTGCGGCAAGCCCGGTTGCTGTTGCAGTTGTTTGCCCGTTGTTCCATAAATAAGAATAACCCGGTGTTCCGCCTGAGGGATTGTCGGTTGCTGTTCCCGTTGCAGTGGTGCAGACCGCAGGAGTGGTGGTGGTGGTTGAAGTAATGGCGCTGGGCTGAGAAACAGAAACGGTGTTTGATTGTATGCATCCCGAAGCATCAGTAATGGTGATGGTATACGTTCCTGCGGAGAGTCCGGTAGCTGAGCTTGTCGAAGCCCCATTGCTCCACGCATAGGTATAAGGCGGATTTCCTCCGGTAGCCGTTGCAGTGGCGCTTCCGTTCGTTCCGCCATTGCAGGTAACCGTGGTGGATGCGAGTGTAACGGTGGGAGCGCCTGCATTGGTAACATTGGCGACATCGGTGAGCGTGCATCCGTTTGCATCGGTAATCGTAACTGTGTAAAATCCTGCGGCAAGCCCTGTGGCGGTACTCGTGGTTTGTCCGTTGCTCCATATATAGGTATAGGTTCCTGTTCCACCGGAAGGAGTTGACGTGGCATCTCCGTTCGATGCGGAACAATTTGCCTGCGTAATGGTCATGCTGTTGGTAATGGCAGCAGGTTCAGTAATTAAAAAAGTTTGTGTGGCAGTGCATCCGTTGGCATCGGTAATGCTCACGGTGTAATTTCCCTGTGCAAGTCCCGTTGCGGTGGAAGTGGTTTGCCCGTTCGTCCATGAATACGTGTAGTTGGGAGTCCCGCCTGAAACCGTGGCGGTGGCATCTCCATTGATTCCCCCGTTGCACGAAACATTATTCTGCGAAGGGTTTGTTGTTAACGCGCTGGGTTCGGAAATAAATATGGTGGCAACCTGCGAGCAGCCGCTGGCATCGGTAATGGTAACGGTGTAATTTCCCGATGAAAGCCCGGTGGCGGTAGAAGTGGTTTGCCCGTTTGTCCATGAATAGGTATAAGGCGGATTTCCTCCCGAAACAGTGGCGGTGGCATTGCCGTTATTTCCCCCGTTGCACGAAACACCGGAGGGAGTTACATTGACAGTGGGCGCTCCGCCATTAAGTATGTTGGCAAAGTCAACAAAGGTGCAGCCGTTGGCATCGGTGATGGTAACCGTATAAGTTCCTGCTGAAAGCCCGGTGGCGGTGGAAGTGGTTTGCCCGTTGCTCCATGCATAAGTATAAGCAGGAGTTCCTCCGCTGGTGGTAGCCGTTGCACTTCCGGTGGAAGAAGAGCAGCCCGAAGGAGTAACAGCAGTGGTGTTCGATAAAATAGTTGGCTCAGTAATGGCAACCGTGTTGGTGGAAGTGCATCCGTTGGCATCGGTAACCGTGATGGTATAATTTCCCTGCGAAAGTCCTGTTGCGGTACTTGTGGTTTGACCGTTCGTCCATGAATAAGTATAAGCAGGATTTCCTCCGCCCGCAGTAACGGTTGCGCTTCCGTTATTTCCTCCGTTGCAACTCACATTCGTTTGCGAAACAGGCGAAGTGAGCGCAGCCGGTTGTGTAATCAAAACTGTTTGCGTTCCGGTGCATCCGCTGGCATCGGTAACGATGATGGTGTAATTTCCCTGCGTAAGTCCTGTTGCGGTACTCGTGGTTTGCCCGTTGCTCCACGAGTAAGTATAAGCAGGGTTTCCTCCCGAACCGCTTGCCGATGCACTTCCGTTATTTCCCCCGTTGCATAAAACATTTGTCTGGGCGGTAACGCTTGCCGTCACTGCTGTTGGCTGAGATATGGACACTGTTCCGGTGGCGGTGCAGCCATTCGCATCGGTAATGGTTACTGTATAATTTCCCTGCGTAAGCCCTGTTGCAGTACTCGTGGTTTGCCCTCCTGTCCATGAATACGTATAGGAGGGAGTTCCTCCTCCCGCTGTAACCGTTGCGCTTCCGTTATTTCCTCCGTTGCACGAAACAGCAGTGGGGGTGAGGGAGGAAGTGAGCGCGGTGGGCTGTGTGAGATTGACCGTGATGATTGAAATACATCCTGCATTATCGGTAACAGTTACCGTGCATGAACCTGCTGAGAGTCCGGTTGCATTGGTGGTGGTTTGCCCGTTGCACCATAAATAGGCATAGGGAGCAGTTCCTCCGGTGGCAGTAATGGAAGCCGTTCCGTCATTTCCCCCGTTGCAACTTACGGGTGAAGAAGAAGTGAGCGTTACGGTGGGAGAACTTGCGTTGGATACATTGGCAACTGCCGATTGGGTGCAGCCGCTGTTATCCGTAACCGTAATGGTATAACTTCCGGCAGTAAGCCCTGTTGCTGTGGTGGTGGTTTGCCCGTTGTTCCATGAATAAGTATAGGCAGGATTTCCTCCTGAAGCCGTTGCGCTTGTGGTTCCGTTATTGCTTCCACAGTTGGCATTGGTACTGCTCGTGGTAACAGTGATGGCAGTGGGCTGCGTAATGGCAATTGTTGCTGTTTGCGTGCAGCCCTTCGAATCGGTTACTGTCACCGTATAATTTCCGGCAGACAGTCCTGTGGCAGAAGTGGTGGTTTGCCCGTTGCTCCACGAATAGGTATAAGCGGGTGTTCCGCCTCCTGCGGAAATGGACGCGCTTCCGTTATTTCCTCCGTTGCACGAAACATTTGCGCCTGCAGAAGCGGTGGTGGTGAGCGCAGCGGGTTGAGTAATTAAAACCGTTTGGGTTCCGGTGCATCCGTTCGCATCGGAAGTGGTTACCGTATACGTTCCGGCAGAAAGCCCTGTGGCGGTAGCAGCCGTTTGTGCAGGAGCAGTGTTCCAAACATAGGTGTATGCCGGTGTTCCTCCCGAGCCGCTGGCAGTTGCGTTTCCGTTATTGCCCCCGTTGCAACTCACATTTGTCTGCGAAGAAATGCTGGCAGTAACAGGCGTTGGTTGAGAAATGGAAACTGTGGCTGTCTTTGTGCATCCCTTTGAATCGGTAACCGTCACGGTATAATTTCCCTGTGAAAGTCCGGTAGCGGTGGAAGAAGTTCCTCCGCTTGGAGTCCATGCATACGTGTACGCAGGTGTTCCGCCTCCTGCTGTTACGGTGGCGGTGCCGTTGCTTCCTCCGTTGCACGAAACAGTGGTGGAAGAAATGGCGGCAGTTAATGCCGTTGGCTGAGTAATCGTTATTGTGGGAGTGGAAGCACAGCCGCCTCCATCATTCACCGTGCACGTATAGGTGCCTGCGCAAAGCCCGGTGGCAACAGAAGAAGTTCCCCCGCTTGGTGACCAGGCATAGGTATAAGGCGGAGTTCCCCCCGATGGTGTAACTGTGGCGCTGCCGATGCACACTCCGTTGCAATTAAGATTAAGTTGCGATTGGGTAGTAGATAGTGTGCCTGCTCCGGGAACAATTGTTACAGTGGCAGTGTCTATATAAGTATAGGGGCATTGTGCCGAACCTTTCACAATTACGGTGTAAGTTCCCGCAGCAAGTCCGGTAACTGTGGAAGTGGTTTGTCCGCCCGGGCTCCAGGTGTATGTATAAGGAGCCGCACAAAAAGTTGCGGTAACGGTTGCCGAGCCGGTGCCTCCGCATCCAACCGGCTGGGTAGGAGTAACCGTCATTCCGCTGGCGGCTGTGTTGCAGGTGGGAAGCGCTACCAGCGCGAGAAAGGATTCAGCAGTGCTTAATCCACCGCAGGCAAATAATTTTCCGTTGCTTCCCCATGCCAGATCATACACGGTTCCCGGAACGGCAATGCTTCCGAGGGAATTTAACAAGGCATCGTACACATAAATATTTTTTGCCGAACCCACATATACGTTTCCGCATTTATCCGTGACGATCCCCGAATTCACCTGCAGAGCCGTAGTGGTTCCTCCCGGAATGGTTACCTGGTTGAAATGCGCGCCTGTTGTCAGGTTCCACCGGTCTAATTTTACTCCATCCATTGTGTACACATAATTGCATGATGCGGCAACGGCATTCATTCCGATGGAGCCGCCAAACCCTGCGCCCGTTCCGCTGATGGCTTTCTGGTCGCCATCGTGGTAAGAATATCCTGTATGCACACTGAAAAGTTTGGTGTTGGTAGTGGTGTTGAAACAAGACAGGCGGTTATGTGCGCCTGTTGATGCGGCACCAGTTCTGTTAGAACCGGCATTGCTGTCGGCAGAAACAAAATAAAGCAACCCATTCGTGGCAAAAACTGCGGAAAGAATTTCACCGATCGTATCGTTTTCGGTAAGCGCTCCTTCGGCTCCGGTTGCACTGTTCACCGGTTCCAGCACGCTTACGTTGTAAGCCGGAGGATAAATTCCTCCTCCCGACTGGTAGAGTTTTGTATAGTCGCAGTTGAAGGAGAGCGTCCATGTTTCGTACATGTTGTTTGCGCTGGTAGTTCCGCTGGCGGAACCCCAGACCAATGCAGTGCCGGTTGTGTTTATTTTAATAGTATTATAATAAGTTCCTCCTGTAGCGCCCAGTCCAACCGTTGCGTAGGCGTTTCCGCCAACATCCACCTGTACATCACCCTGCGACTGCGCTTTGTAACTTGCGTTTGCTGTTAAATCAAATGTCCATACCAACGTTCCTGCGGAGTTGTATTTATCTACATTGTATTTCGAATTGGTGGGCCCGTTTCCGGGTTTAATCGTGTAGACGTATACGTTATCGGAGCCATCCACTGAAATATCTTCGGGAATATAAGTGCCTCCTCCTGTGGGATAAGAAGGTCCAACCGTCCACGGGTCAATAATGGTTTCTTCAGAAACTTTTGTCATTCCGTTTTCCAACCGGAAGCCGACTGTGTTTTTATCTGCAAGAAAAAATTGCGATTCAATACTATTTCCCGATGGCTCCATTCCCGTGTAAGTGAGCGGGGCATGGTCGGTAATATTGCCGAGAGGAGTGGGGATGATTATATTTTTTTCTGCATTCAATTTTACATCCTCAGAATAAGACATTTTTATTTGTGAAGCATCGGCACCGGCATGAAGGATGTAAGAATATTTTATTCCTTCTTCGGGATGAATAGTGAATTCAATGTCAATGTTCGGATAAATGTTTTTGTAACTAATTTTTTTATAGCCATGCACATTTCCGATTACTTTGTCTTTGTCTACATCTGGCGCATAGTAGTTGAAGTAAAAAGAGGTGCGCTCGCTTCCCGTTACGGCAGGTTGGGGATTGGAACCGAGCCATTTCATCTCCACCCATTTTGTGCGGGTTAAGTATTTGGGCGCGCCAACTTTTTCTTCCTCTTCTGCGCGAACGAGATTATGCTCCTTTACAAACTCTTCCCATTCTTCTTCCGATACTTGTTCATCTTTTGTAATTTTATAGAGCAAACCTTTTTTGGTGAAGTAAACTTCCAGCGCTGTGTTATCGTCAAAGCCGAACAAAACATTTTTTTCTTCGAGCCCTTCTTTGTAATTCAACTGCCCTGCATTTTCGATGAACGCCAAATTTTTTCTATCGTTACCTGTGCTGAGAATCTGCGCATGGTAGTTACCGTGGTTTACCACCGAAGGAGTTTTGAACGGCAAAGAACTTTGTGCGGAACTTTCCTTCTGTTTTTCTGCAACGCGGGCAGTTTGCGAGAAGGTTGTCGAAGCGATGAGTGCACAAACAACGGGCAGGTAAAATTTATTCATAGTAAAATTATTTTTTGAATCGTGCCAAATATAATCTTTTCGCAACACATAAGCACCTGCTTCAATCTTGTTTTAGACGAATCGGGTAAAATTGCCGATGAAATTTCTCCATTCTTAATATGAAAAAATATCTCAGGCAAGTCCAAGTAACTTCAGTAAGAGAATTATAAGAAGGATAACTATCAGCAGCCACACGAGGTTGCCCAGCCATGTGCCTGTCAGAAAATCGAGAATAACAATTATCAGCAGAATGACAATGAGCCACCACAGCAAACTATGTTCGTTGTTGTGATGAGAGGAAATAATTTTTTTGATTTCTTTTTTAGCGGGAGAAAATACTTTAGGAATAGAATTGATTTTTATTTGAGAGGAGAAATTATCCGGTGAAGAATTTGTTTTTACTGCTTTCACCGGCTTGTATTCTTTTTTTGCATTCTTTATTTTTTCATTTGCAACCGGATTGTCAAGGAGTAATGGCGCTTCGGTATTTTTCAGCGCGGCAGAAATTTTTTCCTGCTTCACCAACTCGCTTGAAAAAGTTTTTTCGGCTGCAGTATTTGTTTTTGCCGTTGCATGACCGTTGCCGTACTCAACATAATAACCGCTGCGGTAATGCCGCTTGGTCATGGAAAAATAGGTTTCGTGATTGCAGGAAGAAAAAATAATTGCACAAGCAATTAGTAAATACAAGGAAGTAAAAAAGTTTTTCATAGGAATAATATTTAAAGTAATAGTGAGCAATAAAAATATAAAATTACTGCATGGCTGCGGTTTTTAGTTTTTAACCGAAATAGTAATAGCAGCAAAAAATTATTCCTTAATCTTTTGTGTAAAAATTTTCACAGGATACCACGCGGCAAAAAAACCAATGAACAGTACGGTTGCAAATACCAGCAACAAATCCATCGGCACAATCTTTACAGGATAAGCATCTACAATGAATCCTTCGCTGAAAGGAACGGGCTTGAATTGAATTTGAATCCAGCAGAGTAAAAGTCCAAGCAATAATCCGGCAACTGCCCCAGTGAACGTAATCATTAACCCTTCACGCATGAAAATTTTTCTTATAAGAAGTTTATCTGCGCCAAGAAACATGAGTGTTTGAATATCTTTTTTCTTTTCGATGATGAGCATGGTGAGTGAGCCAATGACATTGAATGTTGCAATTACGAGAATGAAAGCAAGAATTAAAAACGTCCACCATTTTTCAGAGTTGATGGTTTTGAAAAGAACTTCGTTTTGTTCGTAGCGGGTTTTTACTTCATACTCTTTTCCCAGAATATTTTGTATTTCATCTTTAATCTTATTCTTGTCTTTGCCTTTTTCTAATCCAATCTCCACCGCGCTCAATTCATTTTTTCTTTCAAGCAAAGTTCTCGCCAGTGAAAGAGGAAGAATGCAATACTTAAAATCAAAATCATCGTTCAAAGAAAAAACTCCCGACACTTCCACGCTTCGTATAGTGAAAGCGTCTTCGGGATTCAGGTAAGATTGCTTGCCGCGTTTCGGAATATATATTTCCAAAGGATGCATGAAATCGGTGAGAGAAATATTTAACCGCCTTGCAATTCCATAGCCGAGCACAGCGGAATACAATGGTTGATGGTTAATGGTTGATGGTTGATGGAGAGAATCCACATCATCCATCCTATCTCTTCCCTCATCCATCAATCTGAATTCTCCTTCACGAATCACTGTGTCGAGCCGCGTCATCTTTACAAAATCATCGCTCACACCTTTGATGGTGGCAATTACTTGCTTGTCGTCATATTTCAGCAAAGCATTTTCCTGCAGCACTTCCGTGTAATAAGCAACTCCTTCCAGTTTTTTTATTTTATCGAATGCAATTGAATCGGGCAAAAAAGTTTTTCCTTCCTTGGGAATAATTTTTATATCCGGGTCGAATGTGTTGTACAATCCGAAAACCAAATCAGAAATTCCGTTGAAAGCAGAAAGTACAATTATCAAAGCCATTGTTCCAATGCTAACTCCTGCAACGGAAATGTAAGTGATAATGTTAATCGCGTTATGCGATTTCTTGCTGATTAAATATCTTTTTGCTATGAATAAAGAGAGATTCATGAATCAACAAAAAACGAAAGTATACGAAAAATACGAAATGAAATACAATTAGTGGTAATTAGTGTAATCAGTTGCTTATTTCCATGCTTTGACTATCAATCCTGTTCCGGTTTTGTGATTTGTGTAAGTGTCAAAAAAATTCAGCACAAAAGAAATCGGATACGCTAGGAGATAATAAAAAGGAAGAAGGATGAAAAATATTTTTGAAGCGCTGAGCATTTGCATGGGATATTTCATAGACAATCTCCACGAAATTTTTCCGGGAGTTCCGTAAGAATATCCAGGTTCTACTTTTGAAAATCCTGCCAACTTTAATTTATCTTCAATCTCTTTTATGTTGTAGCCATCGCGCACGTGTTCGCCAATGAAAGAACCTTCATGGCCTTCGTGCACATCGCTCCCGCCCTGGTCGGATGGAGTGGAGATTAGAAGCATTCCGCCTTTTTTCAGCGAAGCGTGAATGTTTTTAAAAACCAAAACGTCTTCCAAAATATGTTCCATCACATCTACAGAAAGCGCGAGATTGTATTTATCTTCCTGAACAAATTTTGTTAAGTCGGCAACTTCAAACTTTACCTTTGTTTTTCCGATTTGCTGAAAAAAATTATTGCAGTCGGCAACTTGTTCATCTTTTACATCTACCGCCAGAATTTTTGCTTTCGGAAATTTTTTTGTCATCCAGTAACTGTATTGACCAAATCCTGAACCAGCGTCAAGAATATTTATTTCTTTTTCTCCTGACTCCGAACCCCAATCTCTCAACTCTTTATGCACATGCCAGCATCGCAGCAAAAGCAAGTCGAGCAGGTTGTAAAATAATTTTCTGAGGAAAGGATTTTTATTAAAAACATTTCCGAGTGAGCGCTTGATTGGGTCGTACTCCATAATCAAATCTTCTTAAAGATTTCATCCATCTTCTCCGCATAATCTGCCGATTCATCTATGAAGAAAGCAATCTCCGGAATGATGCGAACTTGTTTTTTTATTCTTGCTCCTAATAGTTTTCTTATTTCTCTTGATTGCTTTCTCACTGCTTCCAGAATTTTTTCTTTTTCTTTTACTCCGAAAATGCTGAGATAAGTTTTTGCAAAAGATAAATCAGGACTCATGAATACGTGCGTAACGGTAATTAATCCTGAGCCGAAAGCATTTTTCATTTCCTTCTGGAAAATGTCAGCAATCTCTTTCTGAATTAAACTTGAAACTTTATTTTGCCGCAGCGTTGCCATGAATCATCAAAAAAAACAACCGTACGAAAGTACGAAAGAAAAACATTTTGGATTATGATTAACATAGAACGAGTGAAAACTATTTTCATGCAACATTTTTCTAATCTGAGCGTTTCGTATTTTTCGTATACATTCGCTTTTCGAAGATTTAGATGAAACGTTTTCTTCACATCCTCTCTTACGTTCGCGGTTACTGGCGCTATGGAGTTTTGAATATTATTTTTAATATTCTCTCTGTAATTTTTTCTCTCTTCTCGCTTACCATGATTGCCCCGTTTCTGAATTTACTTTTTCTGAAGCAGGCGGATGAATACAAAACTATTCTTGCGAAATGCGCGCCTCAGTTTAAAGTTTCTGCCGAATCGCTCATAGATAATTTTAATTATTACCTCTCGCAAATCATCATGGAAAAAGGAAAACTGCAGGCGCTGGTTTTTATTTGCCTGTTAGTGGCTGGAATTATTTTTCTGAAAAATATCTTTCGCTATTTCGGATTGTTTTATATGGCAAATATCCGCAACGGTGTGGTGAAAGATTTGCGCAACGCCATGCACACAAAAATTCTCGCGCTGCCTTTATCTTATTATTCGAGCGAGCGCAAAGGAGATTTAATGTCGCGCATGACTACTGATGTAATGGAAATTGAATGGAGCGTGATGCAATCCATTGAAATGATTTTCCGCAATCCCATCAACATAATTATTTTGCTCGGCACAATGGTTTACATGAGCCCGAAACTTACGCTGCTCGTTCTAGTTTTGATTCCTGTTCCAGGAGTTTTAATTTCTCTTGTCGCCAGAAGTTTGCGCAGAACATCTGTGAAAGGAAAAACCCGTTTGGGAACTTTATTTTCCATCATTGAAGAAACGCTGGGCGGTCTGCGAATCATCAAAGCATTCAACGCGGAAAAATTCATAGACAAAAGATTTCAGCAGGAAAATAATTTTTACACGCACACCATGATTCGAATGTATCGCAAGCAGGATTTATCTTCTCCGCTCAGCGAATTTTTGGGCGCGTGCGTACTGATGACGCTCGTTTATCTCGGAGGAAGATTGGTGCTGGATGAAACGCTTTCCGCTTCTGTGTTCATTACCTACATCGCAATTTTTTACCAGGTGATTGGTCCTTCGAAAGAACTCACCATCGCATTTTACGCCATTCAGCGCGGCATGGCTTCGGCAGAAAGGATTGAAAAAATAATTAAAGCGGAAGAAGCAATCAAAGAATCTTCCTCACCTGTTACTATTTCTACTTTCAACAGGGAAATTGAATACAAAAATGTTTCTTTCTCCTATACGCGCGGAGATGAAGGGCATGTTCTGAAAAATATTAATCTGAAAGTTCCGAAGGGAAAAACAATTGCGCTAGTTGGACAATCCGGTTCGGGAAAAACCACGCTGGCTGATATGCTTCCGCGTTTTTACGATGCCGACAAAGGAGAAATTCTCATAGATGGAATTTCAATCCGCGATGTAAAAATTTCTTCGCTCCGGAATTTAATGGGAATTGTTTCGCAAGAATCAATTCTCTTTAATGATTCTGTGTTTAATAATATTGCTTTTGGATTATTAAATGCTAAAGAAGAAGATGTTATTAATGCTGCGAAGATTGCAAACGCACATGATTTTATTTTGCAAATGCCCGAAGGTTATCAGACAAATATTGGAGACAGAGGCAGCAAACTTTCTGGCGGACAAAGACAGCGGATTGCAATTGCGCGCGCGGTGCTGAAAAATCCTCCTCTACTTATTTTAGATGAAGCAACCTCGGCTCTCGACAGCGAAAGCGAACGTTTGGTACAGGACGCGCTGAATAAATTAATGCAAAGCAGAACTTCTGTTGTAATCGCTCACCGCCTTTCCACCATTCAGCATGCCGATGAAATAATTGTTTTAAGCAAAGGAGAAATTGCCGAGCGCGGAAATCACGCTGAACTTTTGGCGAAGAATGGTGCGTACAAAAAATTATATGATATGCAAACTTTCGTGTAGCAGATAATTTTTTCTTTATACATTCGTTGCTTAATTCCCATATCAAATGGAAACCATTCAGAAAAATAATTCAGGCGACCGCCTCACTGTTAAAGTTGTTGTTATTGTAATCCTTATGTTATTATTATGGGCGTCAACATTTATGATACAGGGATTGATTGATGAAAGACAGCAACGGCAGAATGAAGCAATTAATGAAGTAAGTTCTAAATGGGGACAAAGACAAACACTTTCTGGTCCAATTATTTCAGTTCCTTATTTTGAATTTCATAAGGATACTGGCAAAAGTTATTATAAGGTTATTAAATATGCACATTTTCTTCCAAATGATTTAAAGGTGCAAGGAAAATTATTTCCCGAAAAAAGATATCGTGGAATTTATGAAGTTGTTGTCTATAATTCTGATTTAAAATTTTCAGGAAAATTTATTCCATTAGATTTTTCTTCTTTAAAAATTCCTAAAGATAATATCATGTATGATGATGCTTTTGTTTCAATGGGTATTTCGGATTTGAGAGGAATTGAAGAAGAGGTTTCTCTTACTTGGAATGCAGAAAAAAATTCTTTTAATGCCGGAATTGAATCGCCTGATGTATTACAGAGCGGTATTAGTACTAAAATAAAGATCAGCAAGAGTGATACTATAAAAACTGATTATGAATTTTCTTTTAACCTCAAATTAAAAGGTTCTGAACTTTTATATTTTACGCCTCTTGGAAAAGAAACAAAAGTTCAAGTTGTTTCAAATTGGAAAACTCCAAGTTTTGACGGTTCGTTTCTTCCAGATGAAAGAACAGTAAATGATACTGGATTCACAGCGAATTGGAAAATCTTGCACTTAAATAGAAATTATCCTCAAAGTTGGATTGGTTCCGGTTACTCCATTCAGAACTCTTCTTTTGGTGTTAATCTTCTCACGCCAGTAGATAATTATCATAAATCAACTCGTTCAGTAAAATATGCCATACTCATTATTACTCTAACATTTCTTGTGATATTTTTTATTGAGATTCTAAATCAATATGCAGTGCATCCGCTTCAATACACACTAATCGGACTTGGTCTTTGTATTTTTTACTCTCTTTTAATTTCAATATCTGAACATACTAATTTTAATTTCTCTTATTTTATTTCTGGACTATCAACTATTATATTAATAGCAGCATATTTGAAAAGTATTTTTAAAGCAAACCGAATAGTTTTGCTTGTTGCTGGAGTTCTTGCAATTTTACACGGCTATATTTTCTCGCTTATTCAATTGGAAGATTATGCATTATTAATGGGAAGTATTGGATTGTTCATTACGCTTGCCATTGTAATGTTTTATTCAAGAAAAATAGATTGGTATAATTTGAGTAAGACAAAAAAATAATTTTATAAAATAAATTCTTTCACCGCTTCTGCAAACTCCTTTGGCTTATCCGCATGCACCCAATGCCCGGCACCGGCAATGGTTTTAATCCCGATAGCTATCGGGACTGAGCTGGGGAAATATTTTTTGATTTGCGGAATATCCGAATCCAAAATATAATTTGATTTTTCTCCGCGAATGAAAAGGGTAGGAGTGTTAATTGGTTTTTCTCCAAGTGAAAAAGTTTTTCCAATCTTGTTTTGATTTTCGGCAATGACTTGCAGATTAAATTTCCATTCTAAAGAACTCACCCCGACTTCGTCACCCCTCTCTTTCTGAAAGAGAGGGGAAGGTGGTGAGTTTTTCCATTGAATATTTTTCAAAAGCAATTGTATTGTCGCTTCATCCCTGATTATTTTTCTCAATTCAACTTCCGCTTCTTTTCTTGATTTCATTTTCGAAAGATTTATTGAAAGAAGTTTCTCAATAAAGTCAAACTGGTTTCCAGGATAATCTTTCGGTGCCATATCAACTACAATCAACTTTTCTATTTTCTCTGGATACATGCTTGCAAACTGCATGGCAACTTTTCCTCCTAATGAGTGCCCTATTAAAATAATTTTTCCATCTGCCATCTGACCTTTTACATCTTCCATTACATCCTTAATGTCATTCGCCATAGCAGAATATGTCCATTCATCGCTGTGAGGAGAATTCCCGTGATTTCGTAAATCAATTAAATAAACTTCGAAAGAGTCGGAAAGCATTTTTCCGATTGTTGCCCAGTTGTCCGATAATCCAAAAAGCCCGTGAAGAATGAAGAGAGGTTTTCCTTCTCCGAGTTTTCTAAAAAATAATTTCATAAATCTTCGAAAAACGAAACGATACGAAAAATACAAAAAAAGGAAATGGTTTTCATTTCGTATTTTTCGTACAAGTTCGTGTTTCGCGGATTAACTAACGCGACTGTTAAATTTATGCTGCTTAAGTTCTTCATTCGCCTTGAGAACTTTCTCTTTCAGTTTTTCTTTGAAAGTTTTTAATTCAGCAGAAAGTTTTTCATCGCCTGTAGCAAGAATTTGCACGGCAAGTATTCCGGCATTTTGTCCGCCATCCACGCCAACAGTCGCAACCGGAACTCCCGGAGGCATTTGCACAATCGAGAGAAGAGAATCCCATCCATCGAGAGAAATAGTTGATTTGCACGGAACGCCAATCACAGGACAAGTAGTGAAAGCCGCAATCACTCCGGGAAGATGCGCTGCGCCACCAGCGCCAGCAATGACAACTTTAATTCCGCGCGAAAAAGCATTTTTTCCAAACTCCGCAACTTGCTCGGGAACCCTGTGAGCCGAGAGCGCATTCACCTCGAAAGGAATTTTAAACTGGTCAAGAATTTTTGCTGCTTCCTGCATGACAGGCCAATCGCTGGTGCTTCCCATGATGATTGAAACTTTCGGAGTCATACGTTGTGATTTTGAGTCGTAAAGATAAACCTTTTGCAATAAATGGTAGATTTGCCGCCAATGAAAATTATTTTTCAAATATTTATTTTTCTTAGTGCAATATTTCTTTTTTCCTGTGGAAATCCAAAAGAGAATGTAAAACAGGAATCGCAAACTACCAAAAGAGATTCCGGATTGATTGCCGATTCAGGAATGGTTGTTTGCGCTCATCCACTCGCAGCAAAAGTTGGCGTTGACATTCTGAAGAAAGGAGGAAATGCAATTGATGCAGCCGTTGCAGTTCAGTTTACGCTCGCAGTTATTTATCCGAATGCGGGAAATATTGGCGGTGGTGGATTTATGGTTGTGCGAATGAACAGCGGAGAAATAAATTCTCTCGACTTCCGCGAAAAAGCTCCGCTCAACGCTTCGCGCGATATGTATCTCGATAAAAACGGAAATGTAATTCCGAATTTAAGCACGGAAGGTTTGCTTTCCGTTGGAGTTCCGGGTTCTGTGGATGGAATGTTTCGCGCGCACGAAAAATATGGAAAACTTCCCTGGAAAGATTTGGTTCAGCCTGCAATTGATTTGGCAGAGAAAGGATTTTCGATTACAAAAATGCAGGCAGAAGAAATGAACGAGACTAAAAATAATTTTCTGAAGTGGAACGATTCGCTTTGTTCGTTAGTAAATAAGGAATGGAAAGCAGGCGACATGCTTATTCAAAAATCTCTTGCAAAAACTCTCACGCTCATTCGTGATAAAGGAAAAGACGGATTTTATTCCGGAGAAACTGCCAGCAATATTGTGAATGAAATGAAACGCAAGGGCGGAATTATTTCTTATGATGATTTAAAAAACTATGAATCAAAATGGAGAGAGCCAGTTGTTGGCTGGTACAAGAATTATAAAATTATTTCCATGCCCCCTCCTTCCAGCGGTGGAATTGCGCTTATGCAATTATTAAATATGGCAGAAAATTTTCCTGTGAAAGATTTTGGATTCAATTCCGAAAAATCAATTCACTTATTTGCTGAAGCAGAAAAAAGAGTTTATGCCGACCGGCAAAAATATCTTGGCGACCCGGATTTTGTTTCTGTTCCCGTGAAACAACTTTTGGATTCTCTCTATATTATTTCCCGTATGAAAGATTTTAATCCTGACAAAGCAAAACCAAGTTCAGAAATTTCTGCAGGTGAATTTCTCCCCTCTCCTATAGGAGAGGGGTCGGGGGTGAGGTCTGAAAAAGAACAGACAACTCATTTTTCCATAGTGGATAAATGGAAAAATGCAGTCGCGGTCACCACAACCCTTAACGGTGATTATGGAAATTACATTTTTGTTTCCGGCTCGGGATTTCTTCTCAATAACGAAATGGATGATTTTAATTCTAAAATTGGCGCGCGAAATATGTTTATGCTCGTCAGTTCTTCAGAGGCAAACGCAATTGCTCCCAGGAAAAGAATGTTGAGTTCAATGACTCCAACAATCATAGAGAAGGACGGAAAGCTTTTTATGGTCGTTGGAACTCCGGGCGGTTCAAAAATTATCACAACAGTTTTTCAAAATATTCTGAATGTAATTGAATACGAAATGACCATGCAGGAAGCGGTGAATTCAAAAAAAGTTCATTGTCAATGGAAGCCGGATACTATTTTTGTCGAAGAGAATGCGATTGATAGTTTGACAATTTTAAATTTGGAAAAGAAAGGACAGCATATTGTGAAGCGCGCGCCTATCGGGAGAAGCGATTGCATTCTTATTCTTCCGAATGGAAAACTCGAAGGCGCTGCTGACCCGAGAGGTGATGATAAAGCAATGGGATATTAAAATATCTAAGATGTAAAATGTAAGAAGGCAAATGGCAAAGACAGTAACAATACACGGAAAAAAATTTAAGTCGTTGATTGCTTCTGCGAAGATTCAGAAAACTATTTCTTCGATTGCAAAAAAGATTGATAAAGATTTTGCAAATCAAAGACCGCTTTTTCTCTCTGTGCTGAATGGCTCTTTTCTTTTCTCTGCCGATTTGCTGAAAAAAATAAAATGCGAATGCGAAATTTCTTTCATCAAAGTTTCTTCCTATTCAGGAATAAATTCAACAGGAAATGTAACTACACTAATCGGACTTAATGAAAATCTCGCAGGTAGAACTGTAATTATTGTAGAAGACATTGTTGATTCCGGCAACACACTTGAGAAAGTAATTGGCGAATTAAAAAAACATAATCCGAAATTAATAAAAGTTGCTGCGCTGTTTTTCAAACCCGAAGCATACACAAAAAAAATTAAACTCGACTATAAAGGAATTGATGTGCCGGATAAATTTTTGCTTGGCTACGGTTTAGATTATGACGGGCTTGGAAGAAATTTGCAGGACGTTTATGTGATGGATGAGGTTTGATGGATGATGTATGATGGAAATACAAAATAAATAATACTATTACATGGATCCCAAGACGCAATTATTGTTAGACAGAACTTTTGAATTTGGTATCGAGATTTTGAAATTTCTCGGACAACTTCCTTTCAATAAAATTCATGATATTCCTAAAATGCAATTGGCGAGAGCTGCCACTTCTATCGGAGCAAACTACGAGGAATCTCAAGCTGCAGAATCTAAAAGAGATTTTTGTCATAAGATTGGCGTTGTTTGTAAAGAATCGAGAGAATGTGTTTATTGGTTGAGAGTTTTGCTGAAGTTATATTCTGAAGATAAATACTCTGCAAAACTGAATAAGTTTTTATCAGAGGCAAAAGAATTCAAAGCAATATTTACTTCTATAAAAATGACTGCTGAAGGCAAAAAGCGCAAGTGATTTTAACATCATCCATAAACCATCATACATCAACCATATGTTAAATATTGTTTTATTCGGACCTCCGGGAGCTGGCAAAGGAACACAAGCGGTTAAACTTGTAGAAAAATATAAACTCATTCATCTTTCCACGGGAGATATTTTCCGCGCGAATATTAAAGGCGGAACGGAACTTGGAAAACTTGCGAAGAGTTATATGGATGCAGGAAATTTAGTTCCCGATGAAGTCACAATAAAAATGCTGGAATCGGAAGTGAGCAAAGAAAAAAATCCGAAGGGATTCATTTTCGATGGCTTTCCCCGCACTACTGCGCAAGCGCAAGCGCTCGATAAATTTCTTGCAGGAAAAAATCTTTCTATTACAATGACGCTTGCTCTCGAAGTGGACGAAGAAGAACTTACGAAAAGAATTATTCTTCGAGGAAAAGAATCCGGAAGAGCCGATGACCAGAATGAAGAAATTGTTCGCAACCGAGTGAAAGAATACAATAACAAAACCGCACCTCTGAAAAATTTTTATAAAAAGCAAAACAAACTGAGAGAAGTAAAAGGAATCGGAAGCATTGAACAAATTTTTTCTGCTTTATGTAAACAAATTGAGAGCATCTACTAATGTACTAATGGATACTAATCTACTAATGAATACATGCAGCGGCTGTTGATTAGTATATTAGTACAGATTGGTAAATTAGTAGATAACAATTATGGCTGAAAGTAATTTCATAGATTACGTAAAAATCTGCTGCCGCTCGGGAAAAGGCGGAGCAGGCATGGTGCATTTTCATAGGGAAAAATTTGTTGACAAGGGCGGACCGGATGGTGGCGATGGAGGAAGAGGCGGTCATATTATCGTTCGCGGAAGTAAAAATGTCTGGACGCTTTTACATTTGAAATACCGTAAGCACGTGATTGCCGAAGAAGGAAACAAAGGCGAAGGAAGATTGCGTTCAGGAAAAAATGGCAAAGATGAAATTCTTGAAGTGCCGCTCGGAACAATTATCAAAGATGCGGAAAGCGGAGAAGTGGAAGCGGAAATTACAAAAGACGGAGAAGAAAAAATTATTTCTGCGGGCGGAAGAGGGGGAAAAGGAAATGCGCATTTTAAATCCGCTACCAATCAGGCGCCAAGAAATGCGCAGCCGGGCGAAGCAGGAAAAAACGAATGGAAAATTTTTGAACTGAAAGTTTTAGCCGATGTTGGACTTGTTGGTTTTCCCAATACAGGAAAATCTTCCCTGCTCTCGGTGGTTTCTGCAGCCAAACCTGAGATTGCAAATTATCCATTCACTACGCTCGTTCCGAATCTTGGAATTGTAAAGTACCGCGAGCATAAATCTTTTGTGATGGCAGATATTCCCGGAATTATTGAAGGCGCTGCCGAAGGAAAAGGATTGGGTTTGCGTTTTCTCCGACACATTGAAAGAAATTCTGTTTTGCTTTTTCTTGTTCCTTGCGATGCGAATGAGATTGTGAAGGAATATAAAATCTTGGTGAACGAACTAAAAAAATATAATCCCGAACTTTTAAAAAAAGAACGCGTACTCGGAATTTCAAAATGCGATATGCTCGATGAAGAACTTTTTTCCGAACTGAAAAAAGAACTGAAAAAGAAATTCAAAGAGAAAAAAATTCCTGTTGTTTATTTTTCTTCTCACACGCAAATGGGATTGATTGAATTAAAGGAGGTGCTGTGGAAATCCATTAATTCATAAACAACAATTCTTCTTATTTCTTTTTTATTTCTGGCGGAGCCATTTCCATATTTCTGTGCGGACGCTCCGGTCTTGGAAAAACCGGTGCAGGTTTTGGAAACATGTGCGGCTTTTCCGGTTTTGGCTGAGGCATAGGCGTTGGCTTCGGTGGAACTACGGGCGGTTCTTGTTTTGGCTGCGGAGAAGGAACTTGTTTCGGAGGAATTGATGGCGGTTCTCCTTTCGGCAATTTATCTTTTTTAGCAGGAGGATTTTTTTCCGGCTCCGGTTCTTTTGGTTTCTCCATTTTTTCCGGTTTCTTTTCTGAAGGATTTCTTTCTTTCAGGTTCACCACTTTTGCAGGCGCAGGTTTTTTTTTACCTTCGGCAGTTGGTTTTATCACCGGGCGATACATGCTGAGTTCATTCTTATTTATTTTCTGTCCGGGCTTTTCACTTTCTTTTACCACTAATGGAGTAATTGTTTTTCCTGTGGCTTTTTCAATTTCTTCTTTCTTCGGGCCCGAAACATAAGTTGTGTTTCTTGGTTTATCTTCGAAAGTATTTTTCACAACCGAAGTATTGTTATAAATTTTTTGATTGTCAGTTCGCGGACCATAGTAGGTGGAAATATTTTGAGCGCCTAAATATTGCTGGTCAACAAAAACCCATTGCTCAATTGGAATAGTATGCACAACTCCGAATGAAACACTCATGCCCGGAGCCATCGGAGCCCAGCCGCAATATCCTCCGCCCATTCTCCACATCACCCACGCAGGTCCCCAATAATAATCGGGCGTCCAAAGCCAACCATAAAGCGGGTCGAAAATCCAGCGGCCATAGTGAAAAGGCGCCCAGCCCCAGGGATAATATGAAATCCATGTCCATCCGAAATCAGCATATTCCCAATAGCCGTTTGAATAATAAGGCGAGAAATTTTTATAGCCAGCCGGCATCCACACATAACCGTATTCGGGATAATCTACCCAGTTTCCATAGGGAGAAAGTTCATCGTAAAAAACCTGAAAACTTACAGTTGCATATTGAGCGGCAATTTTTTCAGAAGAAATAATTTCAATAGTTACAGATAGCAACAAGGAAATAAATATTTTTTTAATGTTCTCATGATTCTTATTTCAACAAAGCAAATGCCATTAAAATATTTAATAGAAAAGGTTTTTTCCGGAAATATTTTTTCGTTTAGAGAAATTTTTTTCAAAATGAAAAATATTTTTTGACTATGAGGATTTACTAACTTCGCGTGAACTATGAAGTGTATTTATTATTGTTTCTATTTTTTTATTTTTTATTCCTGCTCTTCCGGAACGAAGAATGAAGCCGAAATCCCTGCGCCAATTAATACCGTTTCTTCAAAAGATACTTCCTTGCCCGGAGGAATTATCATTCATACAATAAAATGCAAAGCAGATTCTTCAATCAAGTATGCGTTGTATCTTCCGAAAAAATATCCTGTGAATGAAAAACTTCCCGTTATTTTCTTTTTTGACTCGCATGGAAGCGGAGAACTTCCTTTAAATAAGTATAAAGAGTTAGCAGAGAAATACGGATATATTCTTGCGGGCTCGAACAATTCTAAGAACGGAATGCGCTGGGAAGACAATGAGCCGCAGATAAAAATTTTTATGAATGATGTGAAGGAGAAAATAAATGTTGACGCAAAAAGAATTTATGCCTGCGGATTTTCGGGCGGCTCGCGTGTGGCAAGTTCGGTGGCAATTTTTGACGGAGGAATTTCAGGAGTGATTGGAATGGGCGCAGGGTTTCCTTCGCTCAGCGAGCCAATCAAAAATAAATTTGATTACATCGGCTTTGCCGGCAACGAAGATTTTAACATGAACGAAATGATTTCTCTCGCTGCGTCAATGGACAATTCATCCATTCGGCATCATCTGATTATTTTTAACGGAAAGCATGAATGGGCTCCTGCAGAAGAGGTGGAAAATGCTTTTCTCTGGTGCGAAATGAATGCAATGAAAGATGGATTGATTTCAAGAAAAGATTCGCTTGTAAATAATTTTATAAAAAGGAATGAAAGTAAAATAGATTCTTTGGAAAAGAGAAAAAATATTTATGATGAATTTATTTTGACTAAACGAATGGCAAATTTTCTCGATGGGCTCACCGATATTTCCTCCTGTAAAAAGAAAGCGAATGACTTAAAGAATTCTGAAGAGATGAAAAAGATTTTGCAGAAAAAAGAAAAACTTTCCAAAGAAGAAATGATGGCGCAGCAAGCATACAGAAATAATTTTCTTTTGAAAAATCTGGAATGGTGGACGAAAGAAATAAATTCTCTCAACCAAAAATTAAAAATTAAAAATGATTTGGAAAGTGCTGCTATGAATAAGCGCCTGTTGAGTTATCTGAGTTTGCTTGCGTATATGAATTGCTCCAATGCTCTTCAGCAACGTCAACTTGATTTGCTCGAAACGTATTTAAAAATTTATGAAATGGCTGAACCGAAAAATTCAGAACATCAATATATGTTTGCAGAGTTATACGCCATGAAAAATAATAACGACAAAACCATTTCTTATTTGCAGAATGCAGTTATACTCGGATTCAATGATAGTGCGCGAATGCAATCCGATACTTTATTTTCTTCCGTAAAAAATTCCGAAGCATTTTCAAAAATAATTGAAGAGATAAAAAACAATAAGCATGATTGATTTTCTGAAATCAGTTGACACACGGCTTTTTCTTTTATTTAACGGGCATCATACTCCGTTCATGGATAAAGTAATGAGTTTAGCTGGAGGAAAATTAACATGGATTCCTCTTTACATTTTGCTTTTGTTTTTTGTGTGGAGAAAAAAGCAGGAAAAAATGTGGCTGGTAGTTTTATCGGTTGCTATTCTTATTACGTTCTCTGACCAGATTTCTGTTCACCTGTTCAAAGAAACTTTTCAGCGCTACCGCCCTTGTCATAATCTTCTGCTTCAGGGAAAAGTTCAACTGATAAATGGCGAATGTGGCGGCTTGTACGGATTTGTTTCCAACCACGCTGCAAATTCTTTTGCATTGATAACTTTTCTCAGTTTATTTTTTCGGAAAGTGAGTATTGCGCTTTGCTTGTATCTTTGGGCAAGTTTTGTTTGTTACGGCCGCGTGTATGCAGGAGTTCATTATCCATTCGATATTGTTGGAGGAATGGCGCTTGGAATTTTTTTAGGACTTGTCACGTATAAATTATATAAGAACTTAGACAAAAAATATGCTCAATAATTTTCTTTATGTTTTTCTTGGCGGAGGAATAGGAAGCGCGGTTCGCTTCGGAATTGCTATGCTCATGGTAAATTATTACCGAGGAAGTTTTCCAATCGCCACTTTAATTTCAAATACACTGAGCTGTTTTTTTCTGGGGCTCACTGTTTTTTTAATGGGAGAAAAATTAAATTCCGATTTGCCAATTCGCTTTCTAATCATTACCGGATTCTGCGGAGGGTTCAGCACATTTTCTGCTTTCAGTTACGAGACAGTTGAAATGATTAAGGGCGGTTATAATTTATATGCAGCGTTGAATATTCTTCTCAGCATTTTGGTTTGCTTCGGAATAATGTCGATTTTCATTCGTTCAAATGCATGATGAAGAAATTAGATTTATACATCATCAAAAAATTTCTCGGAACATTTTTTCTTTCCATTGTTTTAATCCTGATGATTGTGGTGGTATTCGATATTTCCGAGCGCATGGAGGACTTCATAGCGAAAAAACCCCCGCTCAAAGAAATTATTTTCGATTACTATTTTAATTTTCTTCCCTTCTTCGCCAATCTTTTCAGCCCGCTGTTTACTTTTATTGCGGTGATTTATTTTACATCGCGCATGGCGTATCGCTCTGAAATAATTGCCATTCTCGGAAGCGGAGTGAGTTTCAAACGCCTGCTTCGCCCGTATTTACTTTCTGCAACCGCCATTGCGTTGCTTTCGCTTTATTTCAATCACTATGTAATTCCGAAGGCAAATAAAACCCGCCTTGCGTTTGAAGAAATTTATCTGCACAGCCCTTACCAGTTTTTAGACCGCAACATTCACGTGCGCATTGCGCCCGATACCTATGCCTACTTTGCCGCTTTCGATAACAACAGCGTGGCGGGTTCTTATTTCGCGCTTGAAAAAATTCAGGAGGGCAAGCGGAATTTTTATCTGAAGGCAGATAGGATTTTTTGGGACAGCATAAAGGGAAAATGGACGCTGCAGAATTTTTTTGAACGGAAAATTAACGGCATGAATGAAAAAATAAAAACCGGTTTGGCAATGGATACTATCATAAATATTTCTCCTGCCGAATTCAAGCGGAGAGAAAATCGCACCGAAGCCATGCAAACACCGGAACTCACGGGTTTTATTTCTGAAGAAAAACAAAAAGGGTCGCACCTTATTCCTTTTTATGAAGTGGAAAAATACAGGCGAAGTTCTTTTCCGTTTGCAACGTTTGTGCTCACGCTGATTGGCGCCACGGTTGCCAGCCGCAAAGTGCGTGGAGGAATTGGCTGGCACATAGGTGTAGGACTGACCATCAGTTTTTCGTATATACTTTTCATGCAGGTGAGCACCACCTTTGCCACCAACGGAGGAATGCCTGCGCTTATTGCCGTGTGGATTCCGAATGTGATTTTTACCGCGCTTGCTTTGTATATGCTCCGGTTTGCTCCGAAGTGATTTTATAAAATTCCTTCCGACACATGATAATTTGAAAAATATTTTTTTATTTTTTTTTCGCTTTCAAAAATTCCATACACAGCCGATCCGCTTCCGCTCATGGAAGCATAGAGCGCTCCATGGGAATAAAGTTTCTCTTTTATTTTTTTCAGTTCCGGATGTTTTGGAAAAATCACTTTTTCAAAATCGTTCACAATAGTTTCTTTCCACTTTTTAATAGGTAATTTGGAAGGTTGGAAGAATGGAAGGTTGGAAGGTTGGGGAGTTTTCCATTCTTCCATTCTTCCATTCTTCCATTCTTCCATCATTGAATATGCTTCAGCCGTGCTCACATGAATAGTTGGATAAACAACAGCAATGTGACAGCCGCTTAAATTTAATTGTATGGATTCAAGTTCATCTCCTTTGCCTTTTGCCAATGCGGGCTGGTTGCTGATGAAAAAAGAACAATCGCTTCCGAGTTGCCGCGCATAATGGTGAAGTTCTCCCCATGCCAATCCCAGTTCAAATTCTTCGTTCAGCAATTTGAGCATGAAGGCGCCATCAGCCGAGCCACCACCCAGCCCTGCCCCCATGGGAATTGCTTTGTGAAGAAAAATTTTTACCGCAGGAAGCGGAAAATCTTTTTTTAGAAGTTCGTATGCCTTCACGCATAAATTATTTTTTTCTTCTCCCTGAATTTTTATTCCCGAAATCAGAATTTCAATTTTTGACTTTTCCGTAAGGAGTCCTTCGGACTGACTTTTGACTTTTGACTTGGAAATTATTTCCAGCGCATCAAACAAAATTCCTTTCAGCGGCACCATCACCGTTTCAATATCGTGAAAGCCGTCTTCGCGCTTGCGGATAATTTTTAAACCGATATTTATTTTTGCGTTAGGAAAAGTAATCATAGTACGGATAACAAATCTTATGCGAATCTACGAATAACAACAAAAGATAATTTTTCACTTCTGACTTTTGAATTTTGTCTTTTGACTTCTTTCGTATATTCGTAGACAATTCGTTATCCGCACCTATGAATTATCTGGATTTTGAAAAACCCATTGCCGAACTCAGAGAGCAAATTGAAAAACTGAAGCAGACCGCGCAGAAAAGTAAAATAGATGTCAGCAAAACGGTTCTCGAACTTGAAACAAAAATAAAAGGCAAGCGCGCAGAAATTTTTTCCAACCTCACCCCCTGGCAGCGTGTTCAACTTTCCCGCCACCCCGACCGCCCTTATACATTGGATTATATAAATGCGCTCACCAAAGGAAATTTCATTGAGTTTGCAGGCGACCGGTTTGTGAAAGAAGATAAAGCAATGGTCGGTGGATTCGGTTCGCTTGATGGAAAAACAATCCTGTTCATCGGTCAGCAGAAAGGAAGAACAACGAAAGAACGGCAACTGCGGAATTTCGGAATGGCGAATCCTGAAGGATACAGAAAATCTTTGCGCCTCATGAAACTCGCAGAGAAATTTAACAAGCCCATCGTAACTTTGATTGATACTCCGGGCGCTTATCCCGGCATTGAAGCCGAAGAGCGCGGGCAAGCCGAAGCCATTGCGCGCAATCTCTATGAAATGGCGCGGCTGAAAGTTCCCGTTATCTGCATCATCGTTGGCGAAGGCGCATCGGGCGGTGCTCTTGGCATTGCAATTGGCGATAAAGTTTTGATGCTGGAAAACACCTGGTACTCGGTGATTTCTCCCGAATCGTGTTCTTCTATTTTATGGCGCAGTTGGGACTTCAAAGAAAAAGCAGCCGAAGCGCTTAAACTCACTGCGGAAGATATGCTGAAACAAAAACTCATTGACGGAATTATTCCCGAACCGCTCGGAGGTGCGCATACAAATCCCGAAGAAACGTATAACTTTGTCAAAAAAGAAATTCAAAAATATCTTGCGGAATTAGAAACTATAAATTCAGATGCGCGGATGAAAATGAGAGTTGAAAAATTCTGCTCCATGGGTGTAGTTGCAAGAGAAACCGTTTCAGGATAAAAAATATGTGCAGCAAATCACAATAAAAATATATCTTTGGCGCAACTTATTTAATAACCCCATAGTATGCTCAGAAAAATTTCTCCCATCACAATTTCTTTCGCTGCAATTTTTGTGGCGTTAGCAGGTTTATTTTTTTCTTCCTGCGGAGGAAGCAAGGAAGAAAATCCTGAACTAAAAGATTTTGAACAAACCACCGATACGGTTAGTTCACAAGTCAGAGTAGATTTTGATTTGATTCGCGTGAACATTCCCAAGCCGGCAGAATTAACATCCAAACTTTCCGCTGCAAAAATCGCCTACAACAAAAGTTTTCTTCTTCCATCGGGAAAAGCCGGAGGTTATTCTTCCAATTACCAGAAAGCAATCGGCATGGGCGCGCTGGGCGCTGATTTGGGAATTGCCGCTGCTTACAATCAGCCGCAGGATGCGCTGGAATATCTTACTCAAATCAGCAAACTCGCAACCGATCTTGGCATCAGCAGCGCATTTGACCCGGAGTTTTCAAAACAACTTCTTTCAAACATCAGCAAGCCCGATACTTTTAATATGATGCTTGATAAAGCCTTTGACAAAGCGGAAAAAAATCTTCGTTCCAATCAGCGCGTGGCAACAACCGTTATGCTCGTTACCGGAGGATGGGTGGAAAGCGTATTCATTTCCATTGAAGGGCTGAATACAAATCCAACAGGGGCGAACACGAAAGACATTTATAAAAACATTTCTGCGCATTGCAGTGCATTTACCTATATATATCAACTCCTCGAAGCATATAAAAGCAATGCCGATTGCGCAAAACTTTTGCAGGAAATGCAGCCGATGAAAACTATTTTTGCTTCCTATGCCCGTCCCGGCTGGAATGCGGATGGACTTCCTGCCCTGCGGGAAAAAGTTTCTGCTCTGAGAAATAAAATCACAAGTTAAAAAATGATACTGAAAAACAAAAAGTCCTCTGAAAATTTTTTAGAGGACTTTTTTTATCCCTAAGAAAAGAAAAACAATATGCCTTTCATATCAAATATTACCGCAAGACAAATTCTTGATTCAAGAGGAAATCCAACGGTGGAAGTGGATGTGCTGACCGATGCGGGAGCATTCGGAAGAGCGGCAGTTCCTTCCGGAGCATCCACCGGAAAGCACGAAGCGCTCGAACTTCGCGATGGAGAAAAAAATCAGTATCTCGGCAAAGGAGTTCAGAAGGCAGTGAACAATGTGAATACAGTTATCAAGCAAGAATTAAATGGTGCATATATTTTTGACCAGGGTGGAATTGATAAAAAAATGATTGCGCTCGATGGAACGGATAACAAAGAGAGTTTAGGGGCTAATGCAATGCTGGGCGTTTCGCTTGCTGTGGCGAAAGCCGCTGCGGAAGAATGCCGCCTGCCGCTTTTCAAATATATCGGTGGAGTGAATGCAAACACGCTTCCCATTCCGTTGATGAATATTCTGAACGGAGGCGCGCATGCGGATAACGGTTTGGATTTTCAGGAATACATGATAATGCCTGTGGGCGCGCCCACTTTCAGCGAAGGGTTGCGGATGGGCGTGGAAGTTTTTCATCACCTGAAAAAAGTTCTGAGGGAAAAAAACTTTTCTATTAATGTGGGCGATGAAGGCGGATTTGCTCCGAACATAAAATCAAATGAAGAAGCAATTAAATATGTTTTGAAAGCAATTGAATCGGCAGGATACAAACCCGGAAAAGATATTTACATCGCGATGGACGCTGCCTCTTCAGAATTTTATGATTCGAAAACAAAAAAATATATTTTCAAAAAATCTTCCGGAGAAAAACTTTCTTCTGCTGATATGGTAAACTTCTGGGCGGATTGGGTGAAAAAATATCCTATCGCTTCCATTGAAGACGGAATGGCGGAAGATGACTGGGATGGTTGGAAACTGATGACAGAAAAACTTGGGAAAAAAATTCAGATTGTCGGTGATGATTTATTTGTAACCAATGTTATCCGGCTTCAAAAAGGAATTGATGAAGGCGCTGCGAATTCAATTCTTGTAAAGGTGAATCAAATTGGAACACTGACAGAAACAATCAGCGCTGTGCAACTGGCGTATAAAAATTCTTACACAGCAGTAATGAGCCACCGCTCGGGTGAAACAGAAGATTCCACCATTGCAGATTTGGCAGTTGCATTGAATACAGGACAAATAAAAACCGGTTCTGCTTCCCGTTCAGACAGAGTTGCAAAGTACAATCAACTTTTGAGAATTGAAGAACAACTCGGTGAAGCAGCAGTTTATCCCGGCAAAGATTTTAAATACTTAAAATAAATAAATGTCATTTCGACCAAAGGGAGAAATCTCATTACTATAATTGCAAATTATCAGGAGATTCCTCACTGCGTTCGGAATGACAAATCCCAAATAACATGGACACATTACAGGAAAAATTCGGAGAGAAAGCGCTGCCCATTGCGGCTGATGTAAAAGCGTTCATCAAAGAGCACGGAGAAAAAAAGTTGGGTGAATACACCATCGCGCAAACTTACCAGGGCATGAAAGGAATTGTCGGGCTGATTACCGAAACTTCCAAACTCGATCCGGAAGAAGGAATCCGTTTTCGCGGCTACAGCATTCCTGAACTCCGCGACAAACTTCCTAAAGCGCCAAAAGGTTTTGAACCGCTTCCCGAAGGAATTTTTTATCTCATGTTAATGGGAGAACTTCCCAGCAAAGATGATGTGATGAATGTTTCAAATAATTGGGCAAGACGTTCCATTGTTCCGCGCCACGTGTTTGACACGATTGATCATTTACCAATCAACACGCATCCAATGACGATGTTCAGCATTGGAGTGATGGCGCTTCAGACAGAATCTGAATTCGCGGAAGCCTATCACAAAGGCATCAGCAAAAAAGTTTATTGGGAATATACCTATGAGGACGCGATGAATTTAATTGCCCGCCTGCCGCGTGTGGCTGCCTATATATATAGGAAGAAATATCACAAGGACGATCACATTGAGCCCGACCCAAAACTGGATTGGGCGGCAAACTTCGCTCACATGCTCGGTTATAATTCCATTGATGTAAGAAGATTGATGAGGTTATATTTGACGATTCACGCTGATCACGAAGGTGGAAATGTTTCCGCGCACGCAACACATTTGGTTGGTTCTGCCTTGAGCGATCCGTATTTATCTTTTGCCGCAGGATTAAATGGTTTGGCTGGTCCGCTTCATGGTCTTGCAAATCAGGAAGTGGTTCACTGGATTTTTGAAATGCAGGAAGAACTCAAAACAAAACTTCCCACGGAAAAACAAATTGCTGATTATATCAAAAAAACTTTGGAAGAAGGAAAAGTAGTTCCGGGTTATGGTCACGCGGTGCTGAGAAAAACCGATCCTCGCTTCACCGCGCAGCAGGATTTTTATAACCGCTACATAAAAAAAGACGGACAAGTGAGCGAACTTTGTGAAATTGTGCAGATGATATATAAAGTTGCTCCGCCAATTTTGGAAGGAACCGGAAAAATAAAAAATCCCTGGCCAAACGTTGACGCGCACAGTGGAGCATTGCTCATGCACTACGGAATAAAAGAGTTTGAATATTACACCGTGCTCTTCGGAGTTTCGCGAGCACTGGGTGTAATGGCTTCTTTAATCTGGGACAGAGTGCTTGGCCTGCCGATTGAACGTCCGGGTTCTATTACCATTGATGCGTTGAAAAAGAAAGTTGGAGTTACTGCGTAGATGTTCAAGTCTTCTCAACATTTTATTGAAGCGCTTGAAAAAGCCGGAGAACTCATCCGCATTAGAGAATTTGTAAATCCCGAATTGGAAATTGCAGAAATAGTTGACAGGATTTCAAAATCACAACACAACAAAGCTTTATTATTTGAGAACACTGGAAAAGATTTTCCCCTTCTAATCAACGCCATGGGTTCTGAAAAAAGAATGTGCATGGTTTTGAGAGTGGAAAAGTTGGATGATGTAGCAAAGGACATCGAAAAACTTTTTCATTCGCTTACTTCTCCAAAGAATTCTTTGTCAGATAAACTAAAAATGCTTCCTGAACTGGGAAAAATTTCTTCCTGGATGCCGAAAACCAAATCAGGCAGAGGGGAATGCCAGGAAGTAGTAATGGAAAATACCGACATCACAAAATTTCCTGTGATGAAATGCTGGCCGCACGATGGCGGAAAATTTTTAACGCTTCCTGTCATTCATACTGTTTCTCCTGAAACCGGAATAAGAAATGTCGGCTTGTACAGAATGCAGGTGTTCGGACCGAAACTCACCGCGCTTCACTGGCACAAGCATAAAGTTTCTGCCGGGCATTTTAATGAATATAAAAAACTCGGCAAACGAATGCCTGTTGCAGTTGCGCTGGGCGGTGACCCGCTCTATGTTTTTTCTGCTGCTTGTCCGCTTCCGCCAAACTTTGATGAATATATGTTCACCGGCTTTCTACGGAAGAAAAAAGTGGAACTAGTAAAATGTTTAACACAGGAGATGTATGTGCCTGCCGATGCGGATATAATTATTGAAGGATATGTTGACCCCAATGAAGAATTTATTTTAGAAGGACCATTTGGCGACCACACCGGATATTATTCTCTCGCAGATTATTATCCGAAATTTAATATTACTTGTATCACGCATAAGAAGAATCCGGTTTATCCTTCCACGATTGTTGGAATTCCTCCGCAGGAAGATGCCTGGATGGGAAAAGCTATTGAACGGATTTTTCTTGCTCCTATCAAGATGACAATCCTCCCAGAAATAATTGACATGCACATGCCGGTGGAAGGTGTATTTCATAATCTTGTCATCGTGAAAATTAAAAATGAATATGAAGGCCACGCGCAGAAAGTAATGAATGCCATGTGGGGAGCGGGGCAAATGATGTTCAATAAGATTTTAGTGATTGTGGATGGAGAAACAAATATTCATAATTATGAAGAAGTCGCGAAAGCAATTTCAGAGAATGTAAATCCTGCCGATGATATTTATTTTTCGCAAGGCCCCATGGATGTGCTCGACCATGCCTGCTCTAAGTTTGCGTTTGGAGGAAAACTTTGTTTAGATGCAACAACAAAGTCTCAAGTTCCAAGTTCCAAGTTCCAAGTTCCAAGTCAAATACAAAATATCAAGCAACAATTTCCAGAAATAATTGCAATCAATGATTCACTTTTGCAAAAAGGAATTTCGGTTGTATTTATTTCTGTGAAGAAGAATAGAAAGAATCATATTAAAGAACTGAATGAAAAACTTTTTTTCTTAAAAGAGTTTGCAGGAGTTAAGTTTGTAATTTATGTAGAAGACAAGGCAGATATTTCAGATATCAAAGATTGCATCTGGCGTTTCGCAAATAACTTTGACCCTAAGCGTGATTCTTTTCTCTATGAAAATGGAATTGGATTGGATGGAACGCGAAAGACAAAAGAGTTTGATAATTTTAACAGACCCTGGCCCAATATTATTTGCGCAGATGAAGCAACAATAAAATCTGTTGATGAAAAGTGGAAAAAAATGTTCGGAGAAAAAAGTTCCTTCATACAATCACCTTCTTTGAAATATAGAAAGCAACTTTATGCCGGTGGAGCGGTAGCGGAAGAATGAACTTTTACTTGGCTTCCTTCGCAATCTCCTCCACTGCTTTCACAAACCTGTCCAAATCTTTTGTGGAAGTATAAACGCTCGGAGTTACGCGCAAGCCATGCACATTTTCCCAGTTAATGGTGATGACGTGAATTTTATATTTATCCAAAAGTTTCGCTTCAATGTCTTCGGGCTTCCATCCTTCAATGGAAAAAACACAAAGCGCGCAGGAGTGTTTCGGATTTTTTGACGTGTGAATTTTTACTTTCGGATTTTTTGTAACTTTTTCAACCCAGTACTCTTTAAGGAAACGCAGGCGTTCTTCTTTTCTTTTTGCGCCAATCACATTGTGAAAATCCACAGCCGCACCAATCGCCATTTCGCTGGCGAACGAGCGCGTGCCAAGGTTTTCAAATTTCCGTATGTCGTCTTCCTTTTGCGTATCGGGCGCGGAAAGCAGGGGCCAGATGTTTTTTATTTTTTCTTTCCTTATATATAGCAGTCCGCTTCCAAACGGAGCGCAGAGCCATTTATGTAAACTCACTCCGGCATAATCGCAGTTCAAATCGGAAAACTTAAAATCAATTTGCGCAAACGAATGCGCGGTGTCGGCAAGCACATCAATGCCGCGTTTCTTCGCTTCATCGGCAATCATGCGCGCGGGTAAAATATTTCCGCTCCAGTTCACCATGTGCGTGATGTGAACGAGTTTTGTTTTGTCCGTGAATTGGTCGGTGAACTGCTTCGTAATTTTAGCATCGTCTTCTTCGGGCAGCAGCAACTCAATTCTTTTTATCACCACTCCTTCTCTTTTCTCGCGCTGCTTCCATGCGTTCACCATGTTCGGATAATCCATTTTGCTTGTTACTATTTCATCGCCTGCTTTCAGGTTCAATCCGAAAATGCATGTGTTCAATCCCTCTGTCGAATTCCGGTTAATTGCAATTTCATCGGGCGAACTTCCCGCAAGGTCGGCAAGTTTTTCGCGAAGCGCTTCTCTTCCCTGGTCCAAAATGCGCCACATATAATAGGAAGGACCTTCGTTGCACATCTGGTAATATTTTATGTGCGCGTCCTGCACAATTTTTGGCTGAGGAGAAACTCCGCCATTGTTCAGGTTGAGAAGATTGGGTGAAACGGTGAACTGCTCCTTAATCCATCCCCAGAAATCTTCATCGGAAGACGAAGCATCCGGTAGAAGCAAAGAATTTTTTTCCGCGCGCTTCTGAAATTCTTTCGCGAAAGATGAATTGGTAATTTCCAGAAACGGAAATGCGCCCGTGAAACAGGCGGCTTGCTTGAGAAAGTTTCTACGTGATGGCATGTGAAATTTTTCCCGAAGGTGAGAAATGTTTTGGAACTGCCAAAAATTATTTCGTGGTGTCTTGATTCTTCTTCTCCTTATAAAATGATTTTATACCGGGAACAGCCATGGATTCCGGCATCTTCTTTCCCTTATACCATTGCCAGCCGAAGAATCCGATAAGAATAATTAAGAAGGGAATAAAGAACGAGCGCGATAATCCTTCGGCAGAAATAAAAGTAAATGCCCTGTTCCACCGGAATTTTTTTATTCCCGAAACAAACGGGTCGAGCGACATCCAGATGAAAACTCCTTTTCCCACCACGTGGTCTTCGGGAACAAAACCCCAGTAGCGCGAGTCGAGCGAATTATGACGATTGTCTCCCATCATCCAGTAATAATCTTGTTTGAAAGTGTAGGCGTTTGCTTCGGCTCCGTTGATATAAATTTTTCCATCCTTCACTTTCAAATCATTTTTTTCATAGAGAGAAATAATTCTTTCCCACAAAGGCAAACTATCTATGGTTAATTTAACAGTCACTCCTTTTTTCGGAATCACAAGCGGACCAAAATTATCTCTGTTCCATTTGAACTTTGGTGAGTGAGGAAAAACATCATCTACTAATTCTGCGAGCCCTTCGGCATTGAAAGAACCTTCAATCATTTGTGGCAAGTATTCTCCTGGCTGATAATGTTGCACAGATATTTCTTTAATAGCAGAAAACTGTTTTAATTTTTCTTTATTTTTTTCTGTTAGAGGATATGAAAGTTGAAAGCTATCTCTTGAAGGTTGGCTTCCTTCATATAATTCTAGATCTTCAGCTTTTTTAGGATTCAATATTCCTTCTAACTTAATATCATAATTAAATTGAGCTGTAGAAGCGAAATATGCTTCTTTTCCATTGATTAGAAGTTTTCTATTTATAATCTGTAGAGTATCTCCAGCAATTGCAACACAGCGTTTAATATAGTTGTCCTCTTTATCGACTGGACGATAAATAACAGTATAATTTTGTTTTATCCATTGTCGTGGATCTATATTTAATTTTTTCATTTTAAACTCTCTTTCTTTAATTCTAACTCTTGAATAATAACTTTCATTTGATCTTTCTAATTCAACCGTATCTCCTTCCGGAAAATTAAAAACAACCACATCGTTACGTTTCACTTTTCCAAAACCGGGAAGGCGATAATAAGGAAGCTGTACACTTTCCACATACGATTTTTTCCCCATGAAACTGCTGTGAACAAATGGAATTGAAAGTGGTGTCATCGGAATTCTCGGACCATAACTTAATTTGCTGACGAATAAATAATCTCCGTTGAGCAAAGTTCTTTCCATTGAAGAAGAAGGAATGGTGAATGCTTCGATGAGAAAAGTGCGGATGATGGTTGCGGCAATCACGGCAAACACAATTGCGTCTGCCCATTCGCGGATGGTTCCTCGTTTTAATTTGTCTTTGTCTGAATATCCAACTATTTTCAGATTACTGAATCCAAGATAGGGTAAGTAGATAAAAGGAAAAAGCCACGCGCCCAAGTGGTCAACAAAACTTCTTTTTCCGAAAACATTTGCAAGGTCAGCGCGCATCAGGAGAAGCGCAATCATGTTAATAAACGGAATCACCAAAAAAATCATCCACCACTTTGGTTTGCCGATAATCTTTAACCAGATTGTATAATTATAAAAAGGGACAAGCCCTTTCCATCCGGGATAACCTGCTTTCTCAAAAATTTTATAGAGGCCGATAAAAGGAAGTATAACACCGAGAAGAAAAAGTAGGATGAGTAAATTCATATTGGCAAAAATATTTTATTATTTCGAGCGACTAAGTTAATTAATGTTAAAGGTTCAGCAAGTCGTTCATTCCAAAAATTCCTTTCTTCCCCTTCACAAACTCTGCTGCGAGAACTGCACCGAGCGCGAAACCTTTTCTGCTATGCGCTTTGTGCATAATTTCAATATTGTCAACGGTAGAATGGTATTTTACAATGTGCGTTCCCGAAATTTCTCCTTCGCGCTTTGAAATAATTTCCAATTCATTTTCTTTTTCAGTTTTTGAATTTACCCATTTAGTTTTCTTCGAGATGGTTTGCATTACTTGATTTGCGAGAGAAATTCCTGTTCCGCTCGGAGAATCTAATTTATGAATGTGATGAATTTCCTCTATGGAGATTTTATAATCGGGATAGTTGTTCATCATCTTCGCCAGGCATTCATTAACTTTGAAAAAAATATTTACTCCCACGCTAAAGTTGGAAGCATAAAACAAACATCCATTTTTTTGGTTGCAAATCTTTTTTATTTCTTCCAATTTATCATACCAGCCGGTTGTGCCAACCACCACAGGAACTCCCGCATCAAAACATTTATTCATATTTGAAATCGCAGTATGCGGAGTGGAAAACTCAATTGCAGAATCACATTTTTTCAAATCTTCTTTCAAAAATGTTTCGGCATTGTGCACATCAACCTTCAAAATAATTTCATGCCCGCGCTGAAGAGCGAATTGTTCAATTTCTTTCCCCATTTTTCCGTAGCCAAAGAGTGCGATTTGCATTTGAAAAAAAATTGAAAGCGAAGATACGATTAGAATCGTAATGTCATAGTCAAACCAAGCGCAGGGTTTTTCTGAGAAGTTAAATTTATGCTGGGGAAAATTTTCATAGAAAGATTATCGCTCACGTCAAAAGTTTTCAGTTGCGCATCCACATACGCATCCACAATATTCAGCGTGTAAAATAAACTTGTTAGAATTACGCTCAGGTCGCGGTATCTTCGGTAATAGGCAACCTGCTCTTTGAGTTGCGTTTCGTCATAATAAGGATAGAGGTCAATCGTGTTTGGGTCATTATCGGTTTTGTAAATGTAGGCCTGCTTGTATTGCCTGTATAACTTATTATTGAAATCAAAAAAATAAATTGTGGAGCCCATCGTAGCATACACAATGGGAATCTTCCAGTATTTTTTGTTGTATGCCTGTCCGAGTCCGGGAATGACTGCGGAAAATATCATGGCTTTCTTTGGAGAATGAATAGAAACTTTTTTCTTTTCCGCAGAAGAAGAAATTGTTTTGACAGAAGTTTTTGCTGTGTCCTGAGAAAAAAGAAATGAAAAAAGTAGAAAGTGAAAAGCAAAAAGTAAAAAAAATGGAAGCGAAAAAGATTTAGTCAAGTTCAAGAATAGATTTGATTCTTTTGAGAGTTTGTTCATTGAAGTGAATCACTATTTTTCCTTCTTTATCATTATTTTTTTCGAAAAATACTTTTGTCTTAAACAAATCTGCAAGGTCTTCGCTTAATTTTTGTTCCTCAAATGAAAGAGCGGCTGTTTTATTCTTTTGACTTTTGACTTTTGACTTTTGACTTGGCTGCTTTCCCGAATAATTCCTCGCGTATTCCTCAATTCTTCTCACCGACAATTCATTTTTCAGAATATCATTCAGAATTTTTATTTGCGCTGCAGAATCATTGACCGAAAGCAACGCGCGCGCGTGTCCCATTGAAATTTTTTTATCGCGCAGCGCTGCCTGAATTTGTTCCGGAAGTTTCAGTAGGCGTAAAAAATTTGTAACCGTAGTTCTGTCCTGTCCGACTTTTTGGCTGAGTTGTTCCTGTGTCAAATTGCATTCTTCAATCAAACGTTTGTAGCCGAGCGCAATTTCAATGGAGTTTAAATCTTCGCGCTGAACATTTTCCACCAGCGCCATCTCAAGCATTGTTTTATCATTTGCAATACGGATGAAGGCGGGAATTTCTTCCAGCCCTGCCAACTGTGACGCGCGGAATCTTCGTTCACCGGAAATAATCTGAAATTTATTTGTAGAAACTTTTCGAACAGTAATCGGCTGAATCAATCCATATTCTTTTATTGACTGCGAAAGTTCAAGCAACGCCTGTTTTTCAAATTCATTTCTCGGCTGAAAAGGATTTGCTTCTATTTGCGAGAGAGAAATATTTGCAACTGTTCCTGCAATGGCAGAATTTCCACTTGCAATTCTCGATGCTGAAGATATTTCAGAAGAAGAATCTTCGAGCAATGCGCTGAGTCCTTTTCCGAGTGAAGTTCGCCTTGTCATTTTGCTAATATACTATGAATTTTCTGGTAACGAAGTAATGAATCTTGGTACGAATTTCACAAATGACATTTTTTGCTTTTCGTATCGTTTCGTTTTTCGAAGATTTTTATTCTTCCGCTATATTGATAATTCTCTCCGCCTCTGTCAAGCGGGTAAGTTCGTTCTTCTGCAGAATTTCCCGCGCGAGGTTGAGATAATTTACAGCCGCGCTGCTGCCTGCATCGTGCATGATAATTGTTTCACCGAAACTTGGCGCTTCGGCTGCGCGAACGTTGCGGTGAATAATCGTATCGAAAACAATATTCTGAAAATGCAATTTCACTTCTTCCACCACTTGCTTGGAAAGATTCAGGCGCGAGTCGAACATGGTGAGAAGAATTCCTTCGAGGGCAAGTTCGGAATTTAATTTATGCTGAACAATTTTTATTGTGTTCAGCAATTTTCCCAAACCTTCGAGCGCAAAATATTCACACTGCACGGGAACAATTACGGAATCGGAAGCACAAAGCGAATTTACAGTTACGAGCCCGAGCGAAGGCGAGCAGTCAATGATGATGAAATCGAATTTATTTTTCAGTTTCTCAAAAACTTTTTTCATCATATATTCTCGGTTCGGCTGGTTGATGAGTTCAATTTCTGCTCCCACCAAATCAATATTCGCAGGAAGAAGTTTCAGGTGCGGTGTTTGTGTTTTCAGAATTGCTTCCGAAGGGTCAATATCATTCAGCATGCATTCATAAATTGTTCCTCCCACTTTTTTCGGGTCGAAGCCAACTCCTGTAGTTGCGTTGCCCTGCGGGTCGGCATCAACAAGCAACGTTTTATGTTCAAGCACCGCGAGCGAAGCGGCAAGATTTATTGCGGTGGTGGTTTTTCCAACTCCGCCTTTCTGATTTGCAATTGCAATGATTTTTCCCATAAGGATTTTCTTTTGTAATAAAATTTATTGTGGTAAAAGTACTCTGAAATGATTTTGAAGCGAAGCGAAACTATAAACAATGGCGTGTTAATTACCCTGTGTTGAAAACGCTAATGAATTGTTAATAGCGAACCGGAAAAAAGTTTAGCAGGATTGAAACTTCATCAGCTCTTCGTACAATTCTTTTACCGGAAGCCCCATCACATTGAAATAAGAGCCGATAATTTTTTTCACGCCCACATATCCAATCCATTCCTGTGCTCCGTATGCGCCTGCTTTGTCAAAAGGTTTGTAGTTGCTCACGTAAAAATGAATTTCTTTCTCAGAAAGTTTTTTGAAAAATACTTTTGTCGCCACACAAAAAATTTTTTGCTTTTGATTTGTTGTTAGAGAAACGCCTGTATAAACAACATGCATTTTTCCGGAAAGAAGTTTGAGCATTTGAACTGCTTCAGAATAATTTGCAGGCTTGTTCAACACTTTATTTTTTATCCAAACGATTGTATCGGCAGTAATCAGCAAATCATTCTTCTTTAATTCATCTTTGAATGCTTCCGCTTTCTTTTTACAGAGATAAAAAGCAATTTGTTTTCCTTTCAGTTTTTGAGGAAAAGATTCATCTACATCTTTTGTCCTAATCTCAAAATCTAATCCGAGTTCTTTCAAAAGAAATTTCCTTCGCGGAGATTTTGAAGCGAGAATGATATGATATTTTTTGAGTTTATTGCTGAGCATTTATTGAAGCAAAAGAAATCGAAATAAAAACAAATAACAAATTCCAGCGAGCATAATAAATTTTACCAGCATGCTTGCGAAGTGAAATTGTTTTTTCTCGTGCGATTTTAAAATCCGGAAGACAAGAATCAAAAGTGGAATCTGGACAAGGATTAAAAAATAAAGGAAAGAATATTTATCCTTTAATTGCTCGTGAAGATAATTTTGTCCGTATGCGACTCCTGCCATTGTGAGAATGATTAGTGGATAAAGAATGAGTTTTGCTTTTTTCATTCCCAGTACTATCGGAATTGTTCTGCAGCCGTATTCTTTATCGCCTTCCACATCTTCCATGTCTTTTATCATTTCGCGGATGAGAGAAAGTGCGAACGCAAAAATTCCATAGGCACCGCATAAAAGCAGAATAGTAGTAGTAGCAGCAAATCCGTATTTGGAAAGTTGCTGAATAAGTTGCGTGTTGTATGCGAGAATGATTCTTGGAATTTCAAAAAGCGCTACCATAAACGGAACTATTCCTGTGAGAAACGATACAACCAAATTCCCTGTGAGAAATTTATATTTAAAAGTTGTAGAATAAAACCAAAGTGCAATTACCGAAATTGTAAACAGAACTCCGCCTGTGATGAGAATATGACTTTTCCAGGAAAGAAAAATTCCAATCAGCACTCCGAGAACGCTTAAAACAGCATGCGCGCCCATTGCAACTCTGCGTTTCACTTCTTTGTCTATCACATTTTCATCGGGCTTGTTGATGTTGTCAATGCGCACATCAAAATAATCGTTGATGATGTATCCGCCCGCAGAAACAAAAACAGTTGCGAGAACGAGTAACGCAAATTCCCATTCTTTCATCTGCAATTCAAATCCGGAAAGTTTAAGAATCGGTTGAAGCAAACAAAACCGAATCATGTATTGCGTGAAGGCAATGATGAGCAGGTTGGGAAAACGGATTAATCGCAGAAAAGCAATCACGATTTTTTGTTTTGCGCTCTGAGAATGCTTGCGCTGAGAAGTTTGTAAAGTGTTTTATAATTTTTATCCGGAAGAAGTTTCAGATGGGCGCTCATTGTTTTCTTGTCATTTCGTTTTGCCGGACCGGTTTGGGCTGCTTTGGGATTTTTCATTCCGCTTTGAACGGTAGATAGCATGAGCGGACCAAATAATTCAAATGGTAAATTATATTTTTTCAGAAGTGTTTCTGCTAAAACATAAAGATGATTCGGAAAATTATTTACCCATACCGCGCCAAGATGGAGAACTCTTCTCTGCTTTGAATTAAAAGAATAAACTTTATCGCTTAAATCGTTTGCAAGTTTTTTCAAAATCTTTTCAGATGATGGATTGCTTGCTTCAATCACCAGAGGAACTTTTTTAAAATCTATTTTGCTTCTTAACTGAATGGTTTGCGCCTGCCACAGCACTCCGCAATTTTTAAATTTCTTTTTAAGAATTGAAATATCTGTTGCGCCCGAAGTGTGAATGACAAATTTATTTTTTATCGCAGGCATTTGTTTTATTACTTCAGCAATTGCGTCATCTTTTACCGCAATGATGTAAACATCTGCAGGAAAATGCGCAATTGCTTCCAGCGATTTTCCCCATGCACATTTTAATTCTTTTCCTAATTTATTTGCGTGAAGAATATTCGGACTGTAAACAAAAACAATTTTATGTCCGCATTGCCTGAATGCTTTGCCGAGTTGTGTGGCCACATTGCCTGAGCCGATCAGAAAAATTCTCATTCTGTTTTTCTTTTTAACCGTCTGCGAATCGCCATCACCGTTCCGATGATCATGATGATGCAGCCCATCCACAACACATTTATATAGGGGAAAACAATTGCTTTCATCACAATGAAATCTTTTTTATCAGATTTTTTTTCTGAAACGGAAATGTCCACTTTTCCTGTTTCAGGATTTATCTGCCAGAAGGCGAATTTTAATCCGAGTTCATCTACTTTCGCTTCGATGACATTTGGAATGCTGTCGGTTATATAATAGATGGGCATTGCGCTGTGAACTTTTCCATACACATCTAAAATTTTCAGATTTGCTCCTACAATAATATCTGCTTTTTGTATTCCAAGTTTTTCTTTGTCGAGGGCTGTAGTAAGATTTCCAAGAACGATAATACTGTTCTTTGAAAAAAATGTATCTCCTTTTGCAATGTTGTTGTTATGCGGTTCAGAATATTCATCCGAAGAATTATTTTCCTTATTGATGTTTTCCAGATCTGCATAAGTAATATGTGTGTAAATATCTTTTTTCCAAAAATGTTTCGTGTCAGGTTCTGCCACATTTCCCATTTGCTGGTTGAGTTGTATGCGCGGACTAAGAATGAATGCGCTGGAATATTTTCCACCTTCCTCTTTCTTCAGATATTCAACATCGTAAAAAATATTCACGCCTTCTTTTCTTTTGTCTTTGTAAGTGACATAATAATCTCCCATCTTCACCGTATCATTTTTCGCCAGAAGAATATTTTCCCTGTTTGAAAAATCTTTTCCGAAAATTTCAACATCGCCTTTCTGGTTGATGGATATTTTTTCACTGCGTGAAGTGGAGATCATTGCGCCCAGCAGGATCATTCCGAAGCCAATGTGGGCAACTGAAGCGCCTGCATGGTCAAATTTTCCTTTTAATATTTTGAAAAAATAGTTCATGTTTCCTAAGATGGCAAACAGGCACGCAAATAAAAGAGCAGAATAGAAAACAGTTCTTCCTTGAGAAAACCAATTGAAATGAAAACTGATGGCTATAGCAATCACCAAAGCAATTCCCATCGGTATAGAAATGATTTTCAGAAATTCTTTTGAATCTGTTTTTTTGTATTTAAGAAATTGTACGGAAGCAATCAGAATCAAAACTAAAATTGCAAACGGAATCTGCCACTGGTGATAATGCTGAATCACTTTTCCTTCGGCTGGCGGAGCCATGTTGGTTCCGAAAACTTTATTGATGACGGGAATGGAAGTGGTGAGTGAAATCTGAAAAGCCGCAATCAAAAGTACAAGCGCTCCGATCAACATCCAGAACTCTCGCGACCAAATACTGTCTTCGTGTTCTTCTCTCGGAAGTTTTTTGAAATTCATAATGAGAAGAGTAATTGCAAGCAGCGTAAAAAATCCTAAATAAATTAAAAGTTGCCCGCTCATTCCTAAATCTGTAAATGCGTGAACGGAAGTGTCTCCTAAAATTCCGCTGCGAGTGAGAAGAGTAGAGTAGAGGACAAGAATAAAAGCGATGAGCGCAAGAAAATGTGTTGCAAATAAAGATTGCCCTTTGTTTTTGTGAATCATCATCACGTGTCCGGCACCAACAAGCGTGAGCCAGGGAACGAGCGAAGCATTTTCTACGGGATCCCACGCCCAAAAACCTCCGAACGAAAGCGCTTCGTATGCCCACGCGCCTCCCATGAGAACTCCTGTTCCCAAAACCATGATTCCGAAAAATGTCCAGGTGAGCGCGGGCTTTTGCCACTCGTTAAATTTTTTCTTCCACAATCCTGCGATTGCAAATGCAAATGGAATTACTGTGGAAGCGAATCCTAAAAATAAAGTCGGAGGATGAATCACCATCCAGTAATTCTGCAGAAGAGGATTCAAACCTTTTCCATCCAACTTAGAAAGATAATTTGCATTCTGAACAAAAGGCAAATCTTTGAACTGCGGATGTTCCCGTAGAAGAACCGCAAAAGGATTGCTGCCGACTTTATATCCGAGCACATAAATTCCAAGTAACATGGAAGTAAGGAAAACTTGCACGAGAGAAACGGTGGTGAGCACGGGCGCTTCCCAATCTTTTGAACGTTTCATTAAAAAAGTTCCGAGCACTGCGTTCCAGAAGATCCATAGGAGAAAACTGCCTTCCTGTCCTTCCCAGAAACAGGAAGCGATGTAGCGCAGCGGCATTGTTTTGTTGGAATGATGCCAGATGTATTCATACTCAAAATAATGCCCGATGAGCATGACGAAAAGTGTTCCCACCATTCCGAAAACAGAAAGTGTGTGAATTAAAAAAGACCAGCGAGCGATTTTTTTCCAGCCCTCACCCTGTCCCTCTCCCGAAGGGAGAGGGGAATTAGCAGCAGAGAAATAAGAAAGTGAACAGAGCAGAGCTGAGACAAAAGAAATAATTACAAAAATATTTCCGAGTTGACCAGCCCAAAGATGTTCACCAATATACTGCATGCAAAAATTTTATCTACGAATTTACTAATTGGTACTAATGTACTAATGAAATACAAAACACAAATAGAAATAAAGATGCTGTTATTAGTAAATTAGTAGAGATTGGTACATTAGTAGATACCCGAAATCAACTATTAAATTTGTTTCTTCGTATCCACATATTTGGAAGGACACTTCATTAAAACAGAACTTGCGTGAAAATCATTTCCCACGCATTTCCCGATGGCTACAATTTGTTCGGTGTGTTCAAAATCCTGCGGCTTGCCCTGGTGAAGCGTAACTTTTCTTTCGGTACTGTCGCTGTCTTTCATGTAGAAGACAAACATATTTGGGTCTTGCTGCGGATTATAAACCATTTCTTTTGACTTGTCGAGTTTTCCTACTACGTGAAATTCTTTTCCTTCTTTTTGCTGAGCTTGTGTAAAAGTTGCGTACGTGCTTGCATCACTCAACGAAGCAAAGATGGCTCCAATGGCAACTGCGATTAAAATGATACCGATGATGTGAGTTTTCTTCATAGCAACACGAATATACGATTACTTCTTTAATTTCTTTTCTATATCCGAAACTTTTCTGTCAATCATAATAAGGAAGAGAATAATTCCGAGAAGAATGGTTACGAGCACTGCCACCACCACATAAATTTTTCCATCCGCGCGAAGTCCGTCAGCCATTTCTACTTGCTCTTGTGAAAAGCAGAAGCAAGAAATAAGAGTCAAGAGCCAGGACAAAATAATTTTTTTCATAGGTCAGTTTGTAATTTTATTTTTTGAATTCTAATTCTCAGTGTCATTATCCAAACGCCAAGCAATGTCCAGCCGATGACAGCGGGATAAAAGACCATTCGCATGTGGTTATCCAAATCATATTTTCCAAAACCCGGATTTCCTCCGTTGCCGGGATGAAGCGAATCGCTCAGGCGCGGATAAATCATGATGAAGACGAGCATCATCACATAAGCGAAAATATTATAGACCGCAGAAACTTTTCCGCGCTTCTGTTCATCGGTGATTGCGTTGCGTAAAACCAGATATGCAAAATAAGTAAGCATGGTGATTGCCGCTCCATTTAATTTTACATCATTCGTCCACCACGCTCCCCAGGTGTAGCGAGCCCAAATGCTTCCTGTGAGTAAACCAAGAATTCCAAACATGATTCCGACATTGGTTGCTTCTGAGGCAATAATATCCCGCTCTTGTTTTCCCGATGAAAGATGACGAATGCTGAACACTAATGAAACAGTAAATAAAATCATCATCGCAAACCACATGCACACATGAAAATATTGGTTGCGGATGGTTTCGTGAAGAATGGGAAGGCGGGGAACATCAGAAAGGAATCCTGCTGTAATTGTATACACTAAAAATAAAACGCAAAGTATTTTCCACCAATTTTTTCTCATCTACTAATTTACTAATCTCTACTAATGTACTAATATGAGTTTTCTTTTGGAGTTTTGCAGTTCATTAGTACATTGGTACTAATTAGTACATCCGTAGATTAATCTTTCCAAAGATATGGAAATAATAAGTAAGCAAGAATGATAACAATCACATCTAAAGAAAAAAGTACTCCGAAATATTTCAGGTTGTAATAAAAATCAGTTCCGTCAATTGCGTTTTGAGAAAGGCGTATTATCACTATGAGAATCGGCATGATGATAGGAAAAGAAAGAATAGCCATGATGGTAAAATTATTATGCGCTTTGGACGCAATGGCAGACATCATGCTGAGCAAAGAAGAAATTCCAATGGAGCCAAGAATAATAATAAGGAAGAAGAGCGAAAGATTGGAAACAATATTTCCCATGAACAACGAATAAAACCCGAAACATATCAGAGAAAGAATCAGCATGAGAATTGAATTGTAAATTATTTTAGAAAGAACAAATGCTTGCGGACTTGCAATTGTAAAGTAGTAAAGCATTCTTCCTTTACTTTCCTGCAAAAAACTTTTTGCGATTGAATTAATCGAAGCGAATAAAATGATGATCCAGAACAAAGCGTTCCATGTATTCACTTCAATACTATTTTTGAAAGAAAGATAGCAGATGAAAACCGTTGCAACTACATAAAGAAGAATTCCTCCGAGCGCATAACGCTGGCGGAATTCAATTAATAATTCTTTTCCGATTAAAGCGGAGATTTCTTTCAGCATTCCGGTAACGAAGTAACGAATTCAATTACGAATATAACGAATCTTGCAACGAGCATTTCTTTTTATCTTCGCTTAAATATTTTTACAATGAAAACCATTCTTCTTTCTTTCTTTCTGCTTTTCTCTTTTTTTGGCGGAGACAAAAAATCTTTTTATGATTTCAAGGCAAAAGACCTTGAAGGCAACGATGTGGATTTGCATAAGTACAAAGGCAAAAAAATTCTGGTGGTGAATGTGGCTTCCGAATGCGGCTACACTCCGCAGTATAAAGAACTGGAATGGCTTTACAAGAATTACAAGGACAGCAATTTTGTCATTCTCGGTTTTCCCTGCAATGATTTTGGCGGACAGGAACCGGGCACGCCTGCTGAAATAAAATCTTTCTGTTCGAAAAACTATGGCGTAACATTTCCTTTAATGGCGAAAATTGATGTGAAGGGAAAAGACATTGCTCCGATTTACAGTTGGCTTCAGAAAAAAGAGGAGAATGGCATGCAGGATAACGATGTGAAATGGAACTTCAATAAATTTCTCATAGGAAGAAACGGAGAATGGCAGGGATATTATCCTTCCAAAATAAAACCCGATGATAAAATTATTACGGACTGGATAATGGATAGATAAAATAATTGTTAAATGGCTATATGGTTATATGGCTAAAAACTATTCAACCATTCAACCATTCAGCCATTCAACCATGAAACTAGATATTCTCGCCTTTGGCGCTCACCCTGATGATGTAGAACTTTCCTGCTCGGGAACTATTCTGAAAAATATTTCTGAAGGAAAAAAAGTTGGCATTGTTGATTTGACAAGAGGGGAATTGGGAACAAGAGGCACTGCCGCCATCCGCGAGAAAGAAGCGAAGAACGCAGCAAAGATTCTCGGAGTATCTTTTCGCGAGAACTTAAAACTGCCAGATGGTTTTTTTGAAATCAACAAAAAAAATATTCTCAAAGTCATTCAGAAAATCCGCCACTATAAACCGGATGTTGTTCTTGCTCCTGCAATTTCCGACCGCCATCCTGACCATGGAAGGGCAGCGCAGTTAATTGCCGAAGCAAGTTTTCTTTCCGGGCTTCCGAGAATAGGTACAAAAGAAAAAAGCAAAAAGCAACCATCGTGGAGACCGAAAGCGGTGTATCATTATATACAATACCGGAAACACAAACCTGATTTTGCAATTGACATTACTCCTTATATAGAGAAAAAGATGGAAGCCATTCAGGCATTTGCCTCGCAGTTTTATAATCCTGTTTCAAAAGAGCCCGAAACCTTAATTTCTCATCCTAAGTTTTTTCACTACGTGCGCCAGCGCGAAATGGAATACGGAAAACTTATTGGCGCGCAGTATGCCGAAGGGTTTAATGTGATGGAAGAATACAGGGGAGAAGTTCTGGTATAATTTTGTTGGTTAACAAATCCTCGCATTTGTGAAACCATTCCTTCCCTTCAATTTATCACTGCAACGGTGGTGAATAATGAAACTAAAATTTTCAAAAAGAAAGTAAAATTCCAAATTAATGAAGCCCGAATTTGGTTTCTATAATTTTAAATTTGGAAACTATTACTTCAAATTTGGTTTCTGTTAACCAAAATTCAGAAACTATTTCTTCAAAATTGGTTTCCGGTTTCCAATTTTTGGTTTCCGCTTTGTCAAATTAAGTTAATTGTTTCTTAAATCGGGCTAATAGTTTCTCTAATTTGGCTAATAGAATCTCTAATTTGGTTAATGATTTCGCTGAAAATGTATTATTGTTTAAAATCTTTTTAAAAATAGCTTTTGTTTTTATTGGAATAAGCGCAAAAACAAAAAAACCCCTCTGAAAAATCAGAGAGGGTTTTTTAATGAGAAGGAATCAATTACTCGCGCACTAATTTTTTAGTAACGCTGCTGTTTCCTGTTTTCACTGTGTAGAAATAAACACCGCTGTTCCATTTGCTTGCATCAACAGAGAAGGTATGCGTGCCCGCAGCCAATTCTTTGCCGGTGTGGTAAATGGTTTGACCAACAAGGTTGCTTATTTCAATCAAAACTTTTCCGCCCGTTGCCATGTTTATAGCAAGAGTTGTGAAACCATTGGAAGGATTCGGATAAATAGTGAAAAGATTTTCTGCTGAATGTGTTTCAGAAGTTCCCAACGGAATTACCGAACAGGCGTTTCCTATGGAAGCCGAAGTGGTGGATACAGTTATGCCTTGCAGATAATGAAAATCTACCGGCTGTGTATCGGTGCCTGTTAAAAACTGATAGCCGATATGAATGGTGTAAGGAGAAGCAGAACCTTGCGCCCAATATGCCACATATCCGAAGGTAACCACTCCATCACCCGCAGTTCCCGAAGTAAGATTGGTTACAGCGCCCCAGTTTCCTGAAGCCACATCATAAAATCTGCAAACAGCATTCGGGTTGGTGTTTCCGCCAAAGGGATAAGAGTTGGTATCTGTATCAAACCAGATATAGAAAACTTTATCGCCTGCTTTTGAAACTGCAATTTGTCCGCGGCTGTCTTCAGTAATTCCTCCGAAAGTTCCTCTGAAAGACATGGGCTTGTCAAGTAATTTAATAGAAGCGCTGCCACTGGCAACTCCATCGGTAATCACAGAAAATTCTCCCCATGTACCCGGTATTGTATTAATGGAACCGCCCGAAGCCCAGGGAGCAATTCCAAGAATGAGATGAAGTTTTCCATTCATATCCACCGCGCCATCTAATTGGAAAGCCGTGTTGTAAATTGTTCCTGCGCTTGCGCCCAGTTGCTGGTAAACGCACTGCAAATTAATGCGGGCGGGTCCCACCCAGGTAATTCCTCCATCGGTGGTTTTGAAAACGCAGATGTAAAAGGCGCTGTCGGCTTCAAAAGAAAAATCATCGTGCGCGGTGCAGCTTAAATATCCGGTTTGTCCGTCTTTGGAAAAAGCAATATTGGTAGTGCCGAACATTTTTGCTCCTTTATTATCAGCATTTACAGGGAAACCAATTTTAAGTGTTGTGTATGTATATCTTTTTAGCGAGGCGTTCCAAATTCCTTTGCGGGCAATAAGAGTATCGTTGTAATCAATGCCGTTATATTCCTCATCGCTCACCCACGTAACTCCGTTTGCTTCCACCATGCAATCAGGAATTAATCCTGCAATAGAGGGAGGAAATGAATCCACCGTCCACGTTGCCGTAGCAGTTGGAGTTCCGATTACAGCCGCTCCCGAAATATATTTATTAAAAACCGCAGGAGAAACACACGTTCCGCAGGAAGGTGCATGGTAGGCAATGCTTGCGCTGTCAGCAATTATATTTCCCGATGGATTATGAATTACTGCAGAAGGATAGCGCGCCAGCAAAGAAGCCGTTGCTACAAAAAATAACTCCTTTGTTTCCGGTCCATGTGTTGCCTCCGTTTTTTGAATAGTCAAAATTTAAACAGCCGGAGTTAGGAGAGCCGTCTCCGCACGCAGGGCAGGAGCGGTGAATAAGAGTTAACGTATTTAGGGAATCATTGTAATCAATCACCGAACGCCCGGGGCGGGTAAAACCTCCGTACGCATTATTGGAATGACCGCCTGTAGGAATATCATTTACAACTAAAGCATTCGGATTTTTTTTGAAAGGAGTTTTTCTTTCGTGTTTAATGAAAGAAACCCCAGCAGAAGTTTCCGCAACATCTCTTTGTGGTTTGCTTGCAATGTATTTTTCATTTTGAGCAGAGGATGTAAATGAAATTGCTGCAAGAGTTGAAAAGAATAATAATTTTTTCATGCTGTTTGTTTTTAATGGAATGGAAATGCAAATATAAAAATAAAAAACCCCGAACATTTCTGCCCGGGGTTTTCAATTGGATTATCGGAAAATTTACTCGCGCACTAATTTTTTAGTAACGCTGCTGTTTCCTGTTTTCACTGTGTAGAAATAAACACCGCTGTTCCATTTGCTTGCATCAACAGAGAATGTATGCGTGCCCGCACCAAGTTCTTTGCTTGTGCTGTAAATAGTTTGCCCAACCATATTACTTACTTCAAGAACCGCTTTGCCGGCTTCTTTCATTGTAATTTCAATGGTAGAAACTCCTGTTGTAGGGTTTGGGTAAAGATTAAAAGAACTTATATCCGAATTCAGTTCATGCACAGCAAGACTTCCGCAGGGGCTTCCTGCCGAAGTTGAACCGGTTGCCACAGTAACTCCTGTGAGATAGTGGAAATCCACCGGCTGTGTATCCGTTCCGGTCATGAATTGATAACCGATATGAAGCGTGTAAGGAGATGCTGTGCCTTCCGCCCAGTAAGAAACATAACCGAAAGTAACCACGCCTTCAGCAGCGCTTCCTGCAGTAAGATTGGTTACGGCTCCCCATTGACCTGCTGTAACATCATAATATCTGCAAACAGCATTGGGGTTGGTGTTTCCGCCACCGGGAAAAGCATTCGTATCGGTATCAAACCATATATAGAAAACTTTATCGGCTGCTTTGTTAATAGAAACCTGCCCGCGGCCGTCTTCAGTAATGGCGGCAAAAGTTCCTCTAAAAGTCATGGGTTTGTCAAGCAGTTGAATGGCTGCAGCATTATCTGCAGAACCATCTGTGATGATGGAAAACTCACCCCATGTTCCGGGAACAGTTGTAACTGCACCGCCTGTTGCCCAGGGAGCAATGGCGAGTATAAGATGTAAATTTCCATTCTTATCCACCGCACCGTCTAATTGAAAGGCGGGATTGAACAAAGTATCTGAAGTTCCTAATTGAGCGCCCACACAATTTACATTGATGCGGATGGGTCCTGACCATGTGTTTCCTCCGTTTGTAGTTTTGAAAACATTAACAGTATAGTTGCTGTCAGGATTAAATGTCCATGAAGTATCATGTCCGGTTGCAGTTATATAACCAATCTGCCCGTTTGAAGAGAATGCCACATTAGTGGTTCCGAACATTTTTGCACCGGCTGTATTTGATGCAACAGGAAAAGGAATTTTAATGGTTGTGTAATCATGCATGCGTGTGGAAGTATTCCAAACTCCCTTGCGAATCATAATAGAATCGGTATAATCAGTTCCGTCATATCCCATGTCGCTCACCCAGGTAACTCCGTTTGCCTCTATCATGCAATCCGGAATTAAACCATGAGAAGCAACGTTAGCTGTAAAATTAGTTTCACCTTGCTTGGCGGTGTTAGCAGCATCACCCAATACGGCAGTACCGTATAAATAATGTATCCACTCATCACCGGCTCCTGCGCAGGTAGTGCACGAAGGTCCGTGATAAGAAATAAAACAACTGTCAGCAATGGTATTTCCGGCAACGTTGTAAATAACACCGGCAGGATAGCGCCCAAAGTCAGGGCTGGGAATATAAATACCACCGAGTTGTCCTTTCCATGTGGTGCCTCCGTCTATGGAATAATCAACCCTGTACTCTCCTGAACCGGAAGAGCCATCACCGCAAGCGGGGCAGGCGCGGTGAGTGCACGTTAAAACTCCTGTGCCTGAAGCATCGCTCCAGTCAATAATTTCGCGGCCCGGGCGGGTAAATCCTCCGTAGGCATTGTTGGCATGTCCCATGGTTGCCACATCGGCAATTACAAGCGCCTTCGGATTAATTTTCAGAGGAGATTTTCTTTCGTGTCTTACCAGCGGAACAGAAGTTGTTGGTTCTGCCATTTCGCGGTCTTTGAAACTGGGCTTGGCGCAAAGATATTTTTGGTCTATCTTTTTTCTGCCTGTTTGCGCTCCGGCTCCAATTGCAATTGCAAAACCGAAAGCGATAAGTAATGTTTTTTTCATGACTTTTTTTGTTTTTAGTTATACGGAGTTTTTAATTGAGGTTGCGAATATATATTCTTTTTCTATACTGCCAAAAATATATTTTCCTCCGGTTCTTCACATTCAATTCACGGAGAGAGGCGCTGCATTTTCCACTTTCCGTTTTTTTCTTTCCTGAAAATAATTCTATCGTGAAGGCGGCTTTCTCTTCCGTGCCAGAATTCAAAATAAACAGGAATGAATCTGAATCCTCCCCAGTGCGAAGGGCGTTTTACTTTTTTCCCTTCAAAAAGTTTTGTGTATTCTTCCACCCATGCATCCAATGAACTGCGGCTTGGAAGCAATTGGCTTTGCGGAGATGCCCATGCTCCTATCTGGCTTGCGCGCGGACGAGCGTCAAAATAATTATCCGATTCTTTGGCAGAAAGTTTTTCTACATAGCCCAGCATTTTAACCTGTCTTAATAATCGCGGCCAGAAAAAAAGCAAGCATGCATTTTTGTTTTTTATTAATTCTTTTCCTTTGCTGCTTTTGTAATTTGTAAAAAACCAATACCCTTTTTTATCCTGCCCCCGCAGGTAAACTGTTCTGGCATTGGGATGATTTTTCAGGGAAGTGGCAAGCGTCATTGCGCTGGCATCTTCTCCTGAAACTTTATATGCTTCACCATACCATTTTTCAAATTGATGAAACGGATTTTTATCTATGGAAGATTCATTTAGCATGAAAAATTTTCTTGGAAAAGTAATTTGTCATTTGTTTTACCAAAGGTATTATTTTTGCAAACAGCCGCACGATTCTAATATGCGAATTGTACCAATGAAACGAATACTGCAAATGATACGAATGGTTATTTTTTTCTGCTTTCTGCTGCTGCCTCCTGCAACTTGTTTTTCCCAGCCCATCATTATTAAAGGCGACCCCGATTTAGCCAAAGATTATTTCGCCAAGCATAATTATCCTGCCGCCATAAAATGTTATTTGCTTCTACTGAAAAAAGAATCGGATAATATAGAATACAATCATAAAATTGCGCAGTGTTATCTTCTTTCACACTCCATCAAAGCAAAAGCAATTCCGCATCTGGAACTTATCATCAAACAGGAAAAATTTCCGGATGATGTTTGGTTTGATTTGGGAAAAGCATATCATTATGCAAACCGTTTTGACGATGCCATCAACGCCTACAATAAATACAAATCAAAAACAAAAGACAAAAAAGAAATTGAAACCATTGACCGCCTCATTGAGCAATGCCACAACGGAAAAGAATTAGTGAAGCGCCCGCTCAATGTTACGTTTCAGAATTTAGGCAAGGAAGTAAACTCCGAGTATCCTGATTTTTATCCTATCATTTCGCCTGATGAAACCATGCTCTATTTCACTTCGCGCAGAAAATCTCCCACCGCGCAGCAGCCCGAGTTTGACGGCTTCTATCCTTCCGATATTTTTTCGGTGGAAATAAAAAACGGAAAGCCCGCAAAGGTTCAGCCCGTTGCTGCCGTGAATACAAACCTCGATGAGCAGGTGGTGGATGTTTCTGCCGATGGAACCATTATGCTTTTTTACATTGACCACATAGAAGTGTTTGGCGATATTTGGATTGCCAGGCGGCTGAACAATAAAATGCAATGGCTCAAACCCGAGCGGCTTCCCGAAAATATAAATGCAGGACTCGAAACTTCCGCTTCCATCTGGAAAAATCCGTTAACCGAAGAAGAAGTGCTGCTTGTTGCAAGCAGCCGCCCGGGAACTTCCGATAATCCCAATTACGGAGAAACCGACATATATATATGTAGAAAACTTCCGAACGGGCAATGGAGCGAATTAAAAAATCTCGGGCCCAACATCAACACTAAATACAAGGAAGAGTTTCCGCATTTTTCAGAAGATGGAAAAACCATTTATTTCGCTTCGCAGGGGCATTCGAGCATGGGCGGTTTTGATATTTTCAAATCGGTATGGGATGAAGTGAATCAAACATGGAGCGCTCCGAAAAACCTCGGCTATCCCATCAACACTGCCGATGACGACCTCAGCATCAGTTTCACTTCGGGCGGAAGAATTGCCTACCTCTCCGCCATGCGCGAAGGCGGGCTGGGCGATTTGGATATTTACCGCGTGATTCTCGAAGATGTGGAAGGAAAAGAAACTGTTTACAGGGGATACATTCAAAGCACTGACTCGCTGACGAAAATTAAAAAGGCAAAAGTTGAAATCATCAACAAGAAAACAAATGAACAACAGGGAATTTATTCTCCCGATGCGAACAGCGGATACTATGTTATAGCTCTTCCCCCGGGAAAATGGACTATGAAAGTGGAAGCCGAGGGCTACCAGCCCTACTCTGAGGATATAAATATCTTTGACGAAGTTTTGAAATTCAGTCCGGAGGTGACAAAAAATATCAAACTGAAAAAACAATAGTGAAGAAAGAAAAAGTTCTCATCACAGGTGCTGCCGGATTTCTCGGCTCGCATCTCTGCGACAGATTTATTAAGGAAGGTTTTCATGTTATCGGCATGGATAATTTTATTACCGGTGACCGGAAAAATATTGCACATCTGCTCCCCTCTCCTTTGGGAGAGGGGTTGGGCGTGAGGTCTTTTCAGTTTATTGAACACGATTTAACCAAACATATTTCCATTGAAGGAGAAATAAAATACATTCTTCATTTTGCTTCTCCCGCTTCTCCGATAGATTATTTAAAAATTCCGATTCAAACATTAAAAGTAAGTTCGCTCGGTACGCATAATTGTCTCGGACTTGCCAAAAATAAAAACGCGCGTATTCTTATCGCTTCCACTTCTGAAGTGTATGGCGATCCGCTGGTTCATCCGCAAACAGAAGATTACTGGGGAAATGTAAATCCAATCGGCCCGCGCGGATGTTACGATGAAGCAAAACGTTTTGCCGAAGCCATCACGATGGCATATCACACCTATCATAAAGTAGAAACCCGCATCGTCAGAATTTTTAATACGTATGGTCCGAAAATGCGTTTGAATGACGGAAGAGTTCTTCCTGCTTTTATCGGACAAGCATTACGCGGAGAAGATTTAACTGTGTTCGGAGATGGAAGCCAGACGCGTTCGTTTTGTTATGTTGACGATTTGGTGGAAGGGATTTATCGTTTGCTGCTGAGTGATTATTCTCTTCCGGTAAATATTGGCAATCCCAATGAAATCACTATTAAAGAATTCGGAGAAGAAATAATTAAGTTGACAGGAACAAAACAAAAAATGATTTACAAAGACTTGCCGCAAGATGATCCGAAACAGCGCCAGCCGGATATTTCTCTCGCAAAAAAACTTTTAGGATGGGAACCAAAAGTAAATCGTGCGGAAGGATTGAAAATTACCTACGCATATTTTAAATCGCTCACCAAAGACGAACTTACAAAAGTGGAACACAAGAATTTTGAGAAGTACGTGAAGTGATTTCTCTGCGCTCTCTGCGTCTCTGCGAGAAATATTTCTGATGAAACATTACAATATAATAGTCACCGGAAAAGTTCAGGGAGTTTTTTTCCGCCAATCCGCTATGGAAATTGCAAATCAATCAGGCGTGAAAGGATTTGTGCGCAATGAACCGAACGGAAATGTTTTCATCGAAGCCGAAGGAGAAGAAGAACAACTGAAAAAATTAATTGACTGGTGCAAAAAAGGACCGACACGTGCAATTGTTTCAGAAGTTAAAATCTCAGAAAGTGAATTAAAAAACTTTTCATCCTTTGAAATCAGAAGATAAGAGCAGAAGAATATTTTTGGCGGTTCCTGTTCCTGCTGAAATAATTTCTTTGCAGGATAAACTTCGCGGGAAAAATTCTCATCTGAAAAAAATAAAATGGATGAGAAATCAAAATATTCATCTCACCATTTATTTTATCGGAAACATTCCTGCCGAAGAAGTTGAAGATGTAATCGAATTAATTCTTCCCGTCATTACCGAGCAAATAGAATTCACGTTGAAATTTGATTCGCTTTTCTTCGCTCCTTCGCATAAACCGGAAATGCTCTGGGTGAAATTTCATAAGCATGAATTATTTTCTTTCTTCTCTGAAAATATTCATAACGCATTAAGTAAATATCTTCCGGAAAATAAATTTTTCCGAAAAGATCCGGTTCCTCATATAACTCTTGCGAGATTTCGCTCCATGAAAAATTATTCTGATATAAACCTCGTAAGTTTTGAAAGCCTTCGGGGTTTGGAAATAAAAATAAATTCCTGCGAACTTTGGGAAACAATTAAAGTTGAAGGAAGAAGCGATTACCGTTCGGTGATGAAATTCTCTTTCTGAATTTGTCAGTTCGAGAGTAGCCGAGAACTATCAAAGTTTCTATCTTTGACCTCTTTAATTATGGACTATTACGCTCATCCAACCGCAGTCATAGACGAGGGCTGCACAATCGGCAAGGGAACAAAAATCTGGCACTTCGTTCACATTATGCCTAATTGTGTGATTGGAGAAAATAATATTATTGGTCAGAACTGTGTTGTGTTCCCTGATGTAGTGCTTGGAAAAAATGTGAAAGTGCAGAACAATGTTTCTATTTACACAGGTGTTACTTGCGGAGATGATGTTTTCCTCGGACCTTCAATGGTTTTTACAAACGTTACAAATCCCCGCAGCGCTGTGGTAAGAAGAGGGCAATATGAAAAAACTTACGTTGGGAAAGGCGCAAGCATTGGTGCGAATGCAACGATAGTTTGCGGAAATGACATAGGAGAATTTGCTTTCATTGGCGCTGGCTCAGTTGTTACAAAAAATATTCCGGCATATTCTTTATGGGTTGGAAATCCTGCAAAGCAAATTGGCTGGATGAGTGAATACGGTCATCGTTTGAATTTCAAAAAAGGTGTTGCTGTTTGTCCGGAATCAAAAGATAAATATAAACTTGTACAGGGTAAGGTTATAAAAACAAAATGAAAATAAAATTTGGAATAGTCGGCTGCGGACATATTGGCAAACGCCATGCTGAAATGGTTTCGCGCCATCCCGAAGCAGAACTGGTTGCTCTCTGCGATATTCTTCCGAAAGAAAAATTATCGCTTGAAAAATTTTCTGCTCCGTTTTATTCTTCTATAGATGAAATGCTCGCGGATGCTGAGCGGAGTCGAAGCATTGAAGTAGTGAATATCTGCACGCCAAACGGATTGCATGCTGCTCTTTCCGTCAAAGCGCTTGAAGCAAAAAAACACGTGGTGTGTGAAAAACCGATGGCGCTTTCAAAAGCAGATTGTGAAAACATGATTCACAAATCCATGCAGGTGCAGAAAAATATTTTTGTGGTGAAGCAAAATCGTTATTCACCGCCTTCCGCCTGGATAAAAGAATTGATTGACAAAAAAAATCTCGGGGATATTTATTTGGTGCAGTTGAATTGTTACTGGAACCGCGATGAGCGCTATTATAAAAAAGGAAGTTGGAAAGGAACAAAAGAATTTGATGGCGGAGTTCTCTTTACTCAGTTCTCACATTTCATAGATATTATGTACTGGCTTTTCGGAGATATAAAAGATATTCAGGCGAAGTTCAAAAACTTCAATCATAAATCAACAACAGAGTTTGATGATGACAGCGGATTGGTAAGCTTTAATTTTCTAAATGGCGGAATGGGCTGCATTCAGTATTCAACTTCGGTGTGGGATAAAAATATGGAGAGCAGCATTGCCGTGATTGGAAGCAAAGGCACGGTGAAAATTGGCGGGCAGTATATGGACAAAGTTGAATATTGCCACATTGAAAATTATTCTATGCCGAATTTGGCTGAGACAAATCCTGCGAATGATTACGGTGGATACAAAGGTTCTGCAAATAATCATCCATTGATGATTCAAAATGTAATCGATACGTTGAAAGGAAGAAATACCATCACTGCCAACGCGCTCGAAGGAATGAAAGTGGTAGAGATAATTGAAAAGATATATTCTTTAAAACCTGCTTATGAGCATTTACAAAAAACTTTCTAAGAGAGAATCTAAACTCGCGGTCATCGGTCTCGGCTATGTGGGTCTTCCGATTGCGCTGGAGTTCGCGCGGAAAATTTCTGTGATTGGTTTTGACATCAATCAGAAAAGAATTGATTTGATGAAAAAGAAAATTGATCCGAGCAACGAGCTGGAGAAAAAAGATTTTGAGGGCTGCGATATTTCTTTCACCACTTCGCTGGATGAACTGCGCAAAGCAAATTTTTTAATCGTCACCGTTCCCACTCCGATTGACGAGCACAATCTTCCCGATTTGAAACCGCTCATTGGTGCTTCCACATCTGTAGGAAAAGTTTTGAAGAAAGGAGATTATGTGGTGTACGAATCCACAGTTTACCCCGGCTGTACAGAGGAAGATTGCATTCCTGTTCTCGAACAACATTCGAAATTGAAATTCAAAAAAGATTTTAAAGTTGGTTATTCTCCTGAGCGAATTAATCCCGGAGATAAAAATCACACCATCACAAATGTGAAGAAAGTTGTTTCCGGCTGTGATGATGAATCGCTTGAGGAAGTTGCAAAAGTTTACGAGATGATTGTGAAAGCAGGAGTTCACCGCGCGCCAACAATCAAAGTTGCCGAAGCGGCAAAAATTATTGAGAACACGCAGCGCGATCTAAACATTGCGCTGATGAATGAACTGAGTATCATCTTCAGCAAAATGGATATAAACACGTTTGATGTGCTCGAAGCCGCTGGAACAAAATGGAACTTTCTGAAATTTTATCCGGGACTTGTTGGCGGGCATTGCATCGGAGTGGATCCATATTATCTCACGCATAAAGCAGAATCGCTCGGCTATCACGCGCGCGTGATCAATGCCGGCAGATATGTAAATGATTCCATGGGATTTTATGTGGCGAAAAATACGGTGAAGAAAATTATTTCTTCCGGAAAAGATATTTCAAAAGCAAAAGTTTTGGTGATGGGTGCTACGTTCAAAGAAGATGTCACAGACATTCGCAATTCAAAAGTTGCCGATGTTGTGAAAGAATTAAAGTCCTATTCCGTTCAGGTGGATGTTACCGACCCTCACGCTGATTCGGATGAACTCATGCACGAATATGGTTTTGGATTAGTGAAGATGAATGGAAAAAATTATGACGCGGTGATCGTGGCGGTGAATCATAAAGATTATTTGAAGCACGATGAAAAATATTTTAAATCCATTCTTACTTCGCAGGGAATTTTGGTTGACATAAAAGGAATCTACAGAGGGAAGATCAAAAATATTTCTTACTGGAGCCTATAACTCCTACTAAATACCAATAAAGTACCAATGTACTAATCATGGAGAAAAAACTTATTGATGATTTAGTATATCCCGAACTTAGTTTTGAAATTGTCGGTTGCGCATTTGAGGTTTACAATGAATTAGGATTCGGACATTCAGAAAAAGTTTATCAGAAAGCACTATCTGTGTCTTTTAAGAATCACAAAATTAACTATAAAGAACAAGTTTATTTTCCTGTGAAATTTAAAAATGAATTAGTTGGCAAAGGGTTTTGTGACTTCATTATAGATGAGAAAATAATTGTTGAATTAAAAAAAGAAGACAGGTTTTCCAAATCAAATATTGATCAGGTGAATCAGTATTTGAAATCAAGTAACCTTAAATTAGCACTGCTTATCAACTATACTTCTACAGGAGCAATTTTTAAACGATTAGTTAACATTAAGTAAAGATTAGTAAATTGGTATCAATTAGTATTTGGTAGAAATAATAAAAACTGAAAATTGAAAAAGATTTTAATTACAGGCGGAGCAGGATTTATCGGAAGCCATGTCGTTCGATTATTTGTAAATAAATATTCCGATTATAAAATTGTAAATCTCGATAAACTTACTTATGCTGGCAATCTTGAAAATCTTCGCGATGTTGAGAAGAAATCAAATTATGAATTTGTAAAAAGAGATATTGTTGATGCAAATTTCATTCAAGAACTTTTTTCCAAAAATAATTTTGATGCTGTCATTCATCTCGCTGCCGAATCTCATGTGGACAGAAGTATAGCAACTCCGATTGAATTTGTAAATACAAATGTGATTGGCACAGTTACTCTCCTGAACACTGCAAAAAAATTCTGGCAATCTTCTTTAGAAAATATTCCGAAAAGAAAATTATTTTATCATGTGAGTACGGATGAGGTATACGGTTCGCTCGGAAAAAAAGGAAAGTTTAAAGAAACTACCTCCTATGATCCGCATAGTCCGTATTCAGCAAGCAAAGCAAGCTCGGATCATTTTGTGAGAGCATATCACGATACGTATGGCTTGCCCGTAAAAATTTCTAATTGTTCGAACAATTATGGCTCGTATCATTTCCCTGAAAAATTAATTCCGCTGGCGATAAATAATATCAAGAATAATAAATCCGTTCCTGTTTATGGAAAAGGACAAAATGTTCGTGACTGGCTTTTTGTAGAAGACCACGCGCGCGCGATTGATGTCATTTTTCATAGGGGAAAAGTTGGAGATACTTACAACATAGGTGGAAACAATGAATGGAAAAATATTGATTTGATAAAACTTCTTTGCAAAATAATGGATAAGAAACTCGGAAGAGAAAAAGGCGCGTCTGCAAAACTCATCACGTTTGTAAAAGACAGAGCCGGACATGATTTACGTTACGCAATCAACTCCTCTAAACTTCAGCGCGAATTAAAATGGAAACCAAGTTTGAAATTTGAAGAAGGCCTTGAAAAAACTGTTGACTGGTATTTGTCGAATGATGCGTGGTTGAAAAATGTAACGAGCGGTGATTATCAAAAATATTACGAGCAGCAATACATAAAGCGATAGTGTACGATTCACCTTTCCATACAAAAGATTTATCAAAACATTCTTTCCTTGTTACAGGAGGCGCAGGATTTATCGGCAGCAACATTGTTGAATATCTTTTAAAGTACAAGTCGAAAAAAGTTGTTGTGCTTGATAATCTTTCAACTGGCTTTGAAGAAAACATCAGGCAATATGGACATCTTTATAATTTCAAATTCATTCATGAAAATATCTGCGACTTGAACGAGTGCAGAAAAGCGTTTGAAGGAATTGATTTTGTTTTTCATCAGGCAGCGCTGGGTTCTGTTCCGCGTTCAATAGAAAATCCGATTGCAACGCATAATGCAAATGCCAGCGGATTTCTTTCCGTGCTGGTTGCGGCAAAAAATGCCGGAGTGAAAAGAATTGTTTATGCAAGTTCCTCTTCCGTGTATGGCGACAGCACCGAATCTCCCAAGCACGAAGAAAAAATCGGCAAGCCGCTTTCTCCCTATGCGGTTTCAAAATTGGTGAATGAATTTTATGCGGATATTTTTTCCCGCACTTATAACATGGAAATCATCGGGCTGCGCTACTTCAATATTTTCGGGCCGAAACAAAACCCGAGAGGAGCATATGCTGCGGCAATCCCGTTGTTCATTGATGGCTTGATGAAGAATAAACCTGTTTTCATAAATGGTGACGGAGAACAATCACGCGATTTTACTTTTGTTGAGAATGCCGTGCAGGCAAACATCAAAGCAATGTTTTGTGAAAACAAATCTGCGCTCGGACAAGTGTTCAACATTGCACTGGGAGAAAAAATTTCTGTGAATGATTTATTCAACACGCTGAAAAAAATAACCGGCTCATCGTTAAATGCTACTTACCGCGAAGAGAGAAGGGGAGACGTAAAAAATTCCCTCGCAGATATTTCAAAAGCAAAATCTATTTTAGATTATTCTCCTTCTGTTTTTGTAGAGGAAGGATTGAGGCAAACTGTTGAATGGTTTCGTAAATGAGTTTTTTTTCAAATATATTTAAAAGTTCAAGAGAAAAATTTCCTTGTGACTTATCTGTTTTGAAAACCGATATGCATTCGCATTTCATTCCGGGCATTGACGATGGCGCGCAAACCATGGACGATTCCGTTGCGCTCATCCGCGAATTTCATAAACTCGGTTATAAAAAAGTAATTACCACTCCGCATATTCTCAGCGATGGATATAAAAACAATCCTCAAATTATTTTATCGGGCTTGGAAAAAGTCCGTGTGGCGCTCAAGAATGAAAACATTCCCATGCAGATGGAAGCCGCTGCGGAATATTATTTGGATTTTGATTTTGAACGTAAACTTGAGCAGGAAAAACTTTTAACATTTGGAAATAAATATTTGTTGTTTGAAGTTTCGTATGTGAATTCTCCCGATAACCTTGAGAGCGTTATTTTTAAATTGCTTACTGCCGGATACAAGCCCGTGCTCGCTCATCCCGAGCGCTATCCTTTCTGGATGGGAAATTCAGAGAAGTACGAAAAATTAAAAGCGAAAGGAATTTTATTTCAACTCAACATTAATTCTCTTGCGGGCTACTATGGAAATGATTCAAAAAAAACTGCCGAACTTCTGATTGAAAAGAACATGATTGATTTTTTAGGAAGTGATTGTCATAAACTCAGGCATGTGGAAGTTATGCGTGAAGCAGTTTACCAAAAAGCAATTCATAAATTAATTGAGAGCGGGAAACTGCTGAACAGTACGTTGTGATTTATTTCACCTCAAACGCTAATAATTTTTCTCCTTCTAAAAACGCTTCAAGTTTATCTCCGATCTTTACCGCGCCAACTCCCACCGGAGTTCCCGTAAAAATTAAATCGCCAATCTTGAGGGTGATGAATTGAGAGAGGAAAGAAATTATTTTATCGAAAGAAAAAAGTAAATCGCTGGTGTTTCCTTTCTGAACGGATTTTCCGTTTATGTTCAGATGGAAATTCAAATTCCGCATGGAAGGTTGGAAGATAGGAAGGTTGGAAGGTTGGGAAACAGCACGCTCATCCGCTCTTCCATTCTTCCATTCTTCCATTCTTCCGAATTTTTTCTTTGAAATAAATTTCCCCACAGGCGCTGAACCATCAAACCCTTTTGCTTTTTCCCATGGCAATCCTTTTGCCTTTTGCTCCTTCTGAATATCGCGCGCGGTAAAATCAATTCCCACAGTGAGTTCATCGTAATATTTATGTGCGAATTTTTCATCAATATGTTTTCCGAGGCGGTTTATCTTCAAAACAATTTCACATTCGTAGTGAATGTCATTTGAAAACGAAGGAAGAAAAAATGGTTTGTTGTCTGTGAGAAGAGAAGTATCGGGCTTCAGAAAAAAAACCGGCTCATCGGGAATGGCGGAGTTCAGTTCCTTTATGTGTTCAAGATAGTTTTGTCCTATGCAGATAATCTTCATAAATCTTCGAAAAGCGAATTTATACGAAAGTACGAAATGAAAAAATCGTAGGTTGTTTTGACTTATAACAACTGATTATTGTTATTGAGTATTGGCTTTCGTATTTTTCGTATTGTTTCGTTTTTCGAAGATTTCAGTAATTACTTTCTTCGTGTGCAGCGAAAACTCTCCGTTCATCATCCAGGAATAATAGGACGGCTCTTTTGTAAAAACTTCTTCAGCGGATTTTCCCGTATGCTTTCCAAAATTAAAAACGATTATATTTTTTTCATTGTAAATAAATCTTCCTGCAAAATCAACTTTACGCGAACGTGAAGTAAAACCGTGAAGGTATGCAACATCATTTTGTAAGTCAGGATATCTTTCCAGTTGCGCTTCAAGGATTTCCGCAGTGGCAGTAATGTCTGCTTCCGCGCTGTGCGCTTTCTCTAATGATTTTCCGCAGTAAAATTTATAAGCGGCAGTGAGCGTGCGCTCTTCTTTCTTGTGAAAAATTCCCTGCACATCCACAAACTTTCTGTCCTTCACATCAAAATCAATTCCTGCGCGGAGAAATTCTTCCATCAATAATGGAATGTCAAAATAGTTGCAGTTGTATCCTGCCAAATCACAATCGTGAAGAAAATCTGACAGTTCTTTTCCGCATTCAGAAAATGTTGGTGCGTCTGCAACATCCACATCGCTGATGCCGTGAATTTTTGTAACTTCTTTCGGAATAGGAATCGTTGGGTTGATGAGAATTGTTTTGCTTTCTTTTTTATTTCCTTCGGGAGGATAAATTTTCAGAATGGAAATTTCTACAATGCGGTCGGATGCAATGTTCAATCCGGTTGTTTCAATGTCGAAGAAGGCGAGCGGGCGGGTGAGATTTAGTTTTGCCATTATCTTCCAATGCTTGAATAATCAAATCCGAGTTCTTTCATTTGTTCTTTGCTGTAAAGATTTCTTCCGTCAAAGATTATTTTTCCTTTCATCAGTTTTTTCATCTCATCAAAATCGGGCGTACGGAAAACACTCCACTCGGTGCAAATCACCAGCGCATCGGCATCTTTCAGAATTTCATAATGGTCTTTTCCGAAATGAATCTTTCCATCATAATTTTTTTTCACATTGTTCATCGCCTCAGGGTCATACGCGGAAACTTTTGCACCTTCTTTCAAAAAGTTTTCGATGAGATAAAGGGCGGGCGCTTCACGGATGTCATCGGTGTCGGGCTTGAATGCCAATCCCCATACCGCAATCTTTTTTCCTTGCATCTTATACTTGAAATGCGTATTTATTTTTTTCAGAAACATTTCGCGCTGGCGTTTGTTCACTTCAATTACCGCTTTCAGGATTTTGAAATCATATTTATTTTCTTCAGAAGATTTTTCGAGCGCCTGCACATCTTTAGGGAAACAACTTCCGCCATAGCCGATTCCTGCGAATAAAAATCTTTTCCCGATGCGGTCATCTGCGCCAATTCCTATTCTTACTTTATCCACATCGGCTCCAACTTTTTCGCAGATGTTTGCAATTTCATTCATGAAGGAAATTTTTGTGGCGAGAAAAGAGTTAGCGGCATATTTTGTAAGTTCCGAAGATTTTTCATCCATGAAAAGAATCGGATTTCCCTGGCGTACGAACGGTTTGTATAAATCTTCCATTACTTTTTTTGCCCGCCCGGAAGAAGTTCCCACCACCACTCTGTCCGGCTTCATGAAATCATCCACGGCAAAACCTTCGCGCAGAAATTCAGGATTGCTCACTACATCAAATTCAACTTTACAATTTTTTGCAATTACTTTTCGCACAAGTTCAGCGGTGCCGACAGGAACGGTGCTTTTATTTATTACAACTTTATATTCTTTAATGATTTTTCCGAGTTGATGAGCGACATCCAACACATGCGTTAAATCCGCAGAACCATTTTCGTCCGCAGGCGTAGGAAGTGCTAAAAAAATCACAAGAGATTTTTCAATTGCTTCTTTCAGATTTGTTGTGAAAGAAAGGCGGTTTGATTTTACATTGCGCTGAAAAATTCCTTCGAGATGCGGTTCGTAAATGGGAATGATTCCATTCTGCATGCGTTTCACTTTTTCCTTGTCAATGTCAACGCAAATCACCTTATTGCCGGTTTCGGCAAAGCAAGTGCCTGTAACAAGACCAACGTATCCGGTGCCGATGACTGCGATGTTCATATTTCTGATGGAAGGTTGGAAGGTTGGAAGGTTGGAAGGTTGGAAGGAACAAAACTATCATCCCAATCATTATCTATTTTCTTTTTCTGCAAGGATTCTATAAGTTTGATTAACTGATTTTCTACTTTGTAATGCAGCGCATCTAATTCCTCAAATTCTTTTTCAGTAATCTGTTCCGCCTTAAAACAAGAATAATAGCAAGTATATAATTCTCCGCATGAACCGAGAGAAAAATTTAAACTATTTAAATATTCTTTAATACTTCTTCGGCAATATCCTTCAGAAATATTTCTTGATATGCTTTGAGCGGCATCAATAGCATTCGAAGCAATTCTTTTTTGTTCGTAAGGAAACTTTAAGAATATTTTTACAACAAGGGAATAAATCTCTACAGCATTCTGCCAAACATGAAGTTTTCTATATCCCCGATTTATATTTTTTCTTTTTTCAATCATGAAAACAAATTTTGTATTGCCATTCTTCCACCCTTCCCGTCTTCCATTCTTCCTTCATTTACAAAATTCCAGAACGGAATCCGAAATGTATTTCAGCGTATCGTCATCCAGTTCCGTGTGCATGGGAAGAGAAATTACAGAGGCGCAGAGTTTTTCTGTGACCGGATATTTTTTCCCTTCGTTAATTTTATTCCGATAGGCGGGCTGCGAGTGAAGCGCCACCGGATAATAAATCATAGCGGGAATTTCTTTCGATGCAAGATGTGCTTTTAATTTATCCCTGTCAATTCCATTTAACGTCAATGTGTATTGATGAAAAACATGCGTGGAATTTTTTATGCGCGCGGGAGTTTTAATCTTCGGATGATTGGCAAATGCTTTATCATAATAGTCGGCAACTTTATTTCTTGCCGTAGCATAGTTATCGAGATATTTTAATTTCACGTTTAAGATTGCCGCCTGAATAGAATCAAGGCGGGAGTTCACGCCAAGCATTTCATAATAATACTGCGTGCTCATTCCGTGATTGCAAATCATTCGGCATTTTTTTGCGAGTTCGTCATCGTTGGTGAAAAGCGCTCCGGCATCTCCGTATGCGCCTAAATTTTTTGAAGGGAAAAAAGAAGTTGTTCCGATGTGAGCAATTGTTCCCGCTTTCTTTTTCTTTCCGTCAGAAAAAATATAATCAGCGCCAATTGCCTGCGCGGAATCTTCAATCACATAGAGATTATTTTTTTTCGCGATGGAAATAATTTTTTCCATATCGGCACACTGCCCGAAGAGATGAACGGGAATAATTGCTTTTGTTTTCGGAGTGATTGCTTTTTCAATTTCTTTTGCATTAATATTAAATGTGCCGGCATCCACATCCACGAGCACCGGAACTAATCCGAGAAAAGCAATGACTTCCACGGTGGCGGCAAAAGTAAAATTGGCAGTGATGACTTCGTCTCCGCGCTGCAATCCGAGCGCCATCATTGCAATCTGCAAAGCATCGGTTCCGTTTGCGCAGGGGATTACGTGTTTTACTCCCAGATATTTTTCTAACTCCGCTTGAAATGTTTTTACCGCTTGCCCGTTGATGAAACGCGATGAATGAATCACTTCACTGATGGCAGCATCCATCTCCGTTTTTATTTTTTCATACTGGCTGACAAGGTCAACCATTTCTATTTTTCTGCTTACTTTTACCATTTACGAATTACGAATTAACGGCAGCGAATCTACGAATTAAGAGTGAAATCCAATCCGAAAATATTTTTAATTATTACTTTTTGTTTGCTTGCAGTAATCAGCAGAGCGCAGAACGTAAAAGATTCTTCTTTATTTTTTCCGATGCTGAAATTTTCGTATGCCGCTCAACTGCCGGGCGGTGATTTGGCGAAGCGCTTCGGATGGAATTCAAATATCGGACTGGATTTTTCCTTTAAGACGAAAAGCAAACTAATTTTCGGAGCGGGCGGAAGTTTTTTCTTCGGCAACCGGATTAAAGAAAAAGGAATCCTTGACAGTTTGAGAACTTCATCGGGATTTATCATCAACCAGAACGGAAAACCGGCAAACGTAAAATTATTTGAAAGAGGATTCACCGTTGCTTTTCATATAGGAAAAATGTTTAACGTGCTTTCGCCCAACAAAAATTCAGGAATTGTTTTTTATGCAGGACCTGTTTTCATGCGGCATAAAATAACTATTTACGATGTGGGCAAGCAGTCGCCACAACTTACGAGCGGATACCTGAAAGGATATGACCGCCTCACTGCCGGCATGGGCGCGCAGGAATTTATCGGCTATGTTTACCTGGGCAACACGCGCATCCTGAATTTTTTTGCCGGCTTTGAATTTACGCAGGCATTCACCAAAAGCTGGCGCGGATACGATTACGATTTGATGAAAGCAGATACGGAGAGGCGAACCGACTTGCTCTATGGTTTCCGCGCGGGATGGATTTTGCCGCTGTATAAAAGAACACCGCAGGAATTTTACTACCATTAAGAACATGGAAGGTTGGAAGAATGGAAGAATGGATGGATGTGAAATACAATTACTATGATTTTGTTTTATCAAATAGGAATTCTTTTTTTTTATCTCGGAGTTGTTATTGCTTCTTTGTTTAACCGCAAAGCAAAATTATTTGTTGCAGGAAGAAAAAATATTTTTAAGACGATTGCCGACTGCTTGGTCTCAATCCCTTCGGGACAACTGCCGACTGCCGACTGGATTTGGTTTCACTGCTCTTCGCTCGGAGAATTTGAACAGGCGCGGCCGCTGATAGAAAAGTACAAAGTACAAAGTACAAAGTACAAAGTAGTAATCACATTCTTTTCTCCTTCCGGCTATGAGATTAGAAAAAATTATGATGGCGCGGATTTGATTTGCTACTTGCCGCTGGATACAAAAGCAAATGCAAAAAAATTTATTTCGCTGCTGAATCCTTCGCAGGTTTTTTTTGTGAAGTATGATTTCTGGTTTAATTTCCTGAATGAACTGCACGATAGAAAAATTCCAACCTATCTTGTTTCGGCAAATTTCCGTGAAGAACAGTTCAAGGGCATTTACGGAAATTATCTGCGAAGAGTTTTAAAATTCTTCACACGGATTTTTGTGCAGAATGAAACCTCTCAGAAAATTTTATCAGCAAATGGAATACCGGAAGCAATGGTGGCGGGTGATTTGCGTTTCGACCGCGTTGCACAAACGGTTTCCAATCCGAAAAAAATTCCCATTGTTGAAACATTTGCCTCATCCCCTAACCCTTCTCCCGCAGGAGAAGGGAGTATGAGCAGGTGCAAAGTCATGGTATGCGGAAGCACGTGGAGTAAAGACGAGGGGATTATTTCAAACTTCAAACTTCAAACTTCAAACTTCAAACTTATTATTGCCCCGCACGAAATTTCAGAATCACACATTCAATCAATCATTCAACTATTTAACCATTCAACCATTTTACTTTTTTCCGAAATCAGCAAGGAACCCGTTTCTTCTGCAATGGAAAAATTAAAAGCGGCAAATATCCTCCTCATTGACAATATCGGAATGCTCTCTTCGCTTTATCAGTATGCCGATGTGGCGTACATAGGCGGAGGGTTTGGCGCGGGCATCCATAACATTCTCGAAGCCGTTGCATTCGGAGTGCCGGTGATTTTCGGTCCCAAGCATGATAAATTTCCTGAAGCAAAGGAATTAACAGAGCAGGGCGGAGGTTTTTCAATTACGGATGAAAAAGAATTGGAACGCGCCATGACGCTGCTTCTCTCCGATGAAAAAATTCTGAAGATGGCTTCGATGGTTTGCAAAAACTTTGTGATGCAGCGAAGGGGAGCGGCAGAAAAAATAGCAGATGCAGTTGGTTGAGAAATGCTGAAACAACCCGGCTTTGCGAACGGAGGGATAAGGGACAGGGGACGGGGGACGGGTGAATTTCCCTTGCCGCTTGCCCCATGTCCCTTGTCCCATTTTCGGATTCCCGACTACCGATGGTATAATAAGCTGTTTTTATGGGTAACATCATGCAAACACATACATCAACTCTTCCCGTTAATCTCCACCAGCGTTTCAGCCGTATGGTAATAAGCGCGCATTTCATTTTTAATATCATTGCCGAATAAAAACAAGCGGATGCTGTCGAGTTCAGCGCGGGTGTATTTTTTTTCTCGCTCGCGGAAAAGATGCGGATGCACGCGAAACCAGTTGTCGCTTAACGCAACCTGTATTAACTGAAAGGTGTCAGAGCACTGCTTCTGGTTCATCATTGCCTTACAGGAGGTGGCTACCGCCTCGCCATTGGTTTCAAGAACATAACCCACATCGCTGTTCTCAAACCCGTAACTTTTCATAATAAGAATGCGTATGCAGTAAGCGCTGAGCCCGCTTTTATCGAGCATGTATTGATGAATAGGATGAATATACATGGGTTACCAATAATGAATCATTACAAAGGTTACCAATAACGAATCATTACAAATGTTACGGATACCAATAACTAATCGGTTACGAATGTTACAAATTCTGAGCGTATTCATTTGTAACATTCGCAGTCATTCGTTATTAGTAACTTTTACATCTTTTATAAAATAAAGTTTCATTTTTCTTTTTCAAACTCCTTTAAAGGTTTGGTGTGTTCATAACCATTCCGTTCATTTGTACCGAAAATAAAACCCCGCTGCTCCCTGCCTACCGGCAGGCAGGCGGCTGGCGGGAAAACACAAACCCTTAAAACAAAAAACACAATGGGACGAATTATCAGAACAATCATCAGACGGGTGCTCGTTGCCCTGCTTTTTCCAAAGCGAATAAACGATTTCATTAACTATGCGCGCGCCATTTACAGCGCCATGAACGGCAACCCTAATTTTCCGAATGCGGCAGGGCGGCTGGCGCAACTCCTTACCGATGTGAACCAATTAGCATCGGATGAAGCAGGCACCAAGCGCAGGCCCCCTACGGCAACCGTTACGCAGCGCAACATATCGTATGAAAAAGCGAAGCGCGACCTGTATAGTTTGCGCGATAACGATGTGCAGCCCGCGGCAGATGCCAACCCCGCCAGCGCGGAAGCAACTATTAACAGTGCTGCAATGGCAACACGAAAACAGGCATCGCATACTCCGAGGCAGGATGCGGTGAAGTTGGGAAAACAGGCTGGAAGCGTGATTTGCACCGGCAAAGTTGCCGGAGCGCACGAGTGGCAGCAAACCCCCGATGGAGGAGTTACTATTGTGAATATTGATTCAACCAGCGGTTCTAAAAAAACAATTACGGGATTAACTTCGGCAATGCGCATGGCATTCCGAAGCCGCCCGATTCTGCGCAAAGGAAGACCTTCTGCGTGGAGCCAGTGGCTTTCAATTGTAGTTCAGTAAGCAGTTTATTTCAGCCGGATAGTAAACCCGACAGGTTTTTGAAACCTTTCGGGTTTTTTATTTTAGATAGGACTTACGCAAAACGGTGTCATTCCGAGCGAAGCGAGGAATCTCCTTTGTGCCAAACATACGAGATTTCTCCCTATGGTCGAAATGACAATACTCACTAAACTTCTGTCCGATGGTCCG